>WJLP01000040.1 GCA_014728435.1 Candidatus Uhrbacteria bacterium | reverse complement strand
AGATTTATGTGGCGCTAAGTCGCTGCAGAGATTTTGAGGGTTTGAGTTTGATTAAATCTGTGACAATGACCCAGTTAAAAGCGAACGATGATATCGCGAATTTTTTTGATAATATCTTGGGGCAACCGGCTGAGTTGGAGTATATGGAGTATCAGGAGGATGGTCAGCTTTATATTACCTGACAAGTACAAAGTTACAAGTAACAAGAGTTGTCTAGCGTATTGGTTAATTTGATAACTCTTTATACTTTTTACTTGTGACTTTTATCTTGGGATTGTGTGGCAGGTTCTGCACCTTGCTTCGTACATTTCGTCTCCGCCGACTACGATTTGAGGGGCGTTATGCGGAGCCGGGTAGCCGTTTATGAAGCGTTGGCTTCTGGTGGCGCGGCCGCCGCATTGCATGCAGACGGCGTCTAACTTTGTGACTCTGTCGGCTTCAGCCAAGAGCGGAGCAATGACATTAAAAGCTTCGCCGCGGAAGTCAGTGTCGAGTCCCGCGGCTATGATGCGGTGGCCGGATGCGGTTAAATCGCGAATAAGCGGGACCAGATCTTTGGCGAAGAATTGAACTTCATCGAAAGCAATGACTTTAATTTCGTCTGTGAGGCGGTTTTTGATGTCTGTGAGGTCGTTTATGGGAATAGCTTCGTAGAGGACGCCGTTGCGGGATTCTATTTTATTTGATTCGGAGCGGTTGTCGACCCCGGGCTTAAAGACGATTACTTGTTGTTTGGCGATGGTGGCGCGGCGCAGGCGGCGAATTAACTCTTCACTCTTGCCGGAGCTCATGCAGCCGCAGATAACTTCCAGGGATCCTTTCATATTTTTGATTAAACGCAGTACGCGGTAAGCGATACTCGTTGGGATGGAAATCAATTATAATTAGCGTCCGTGTCTTTCGAGGATGATTTTTACCGCGGGCAAATAATTTTTACTGATAAAGTCTTCGTCAAGATTGGGGGGTCTTTTATAGACGGCTAAGCAATATAAACGCTTTAAAAATTCATTGGCTTCGGTTTTGGCGATTTGGCTTGTTTCGGGAATGATGTTGCCTTGTTCGTCGGTTCGTTCGTGAAGGAGGCGGTATGTGTCGCTGATTGCTTTGGCATCGCGGCCTTGTTTTACATGTTCGGGCAAAGCGGCAATTTGTTCGGGGGTTAATTCATCGGCGGTGTATTTAAGATAATCGTTGATATTATTGAATAATTCAACAACGTTTTTATGAGCGTCTTCATCAAGTTTCCATTCTTCGTCCAAAGCGATCATGTCCATGGGAACGGAAACATGTTTGTCTATGGGCATGGCCAAATCCATTTTTTTTCCGGTAGGAGTTTGTACTTTCATTTGTTCGCTTTGCGATAGTTGATTGGCACAACCGTTGTCGATACCACTGAATTTTTCAGTCTTTTCATCCCAAAAAATGTTATTAATGTGGCGGTCGGTTTGGCGCATTAAAAAGTCCATGCAAGCCATGCGCATTATGGATTTTGCCCCTTTGGCCTCCCTTTTGTTTTCCAGAACATCTTGCAAGGCCTCGGAGGGCAGTAATTCTCCGGCGGCTTTTAATTGATAGGTGGTAAGGCCTCCGGCTTCTTGGCGCATAGCTGTTGGTTGGATAGCGTCAAATTTTAACAAGCTGTCAAAAACCGAAGCCGAGTATTCGGACTTGGTTGCATGGCCGCGGTCTATATATTTTAATCCGGCCAATTCTTCAGGGATGGGAATTTGATCGGGGGCTATGCCGTAAAATTCGGCCACTGAAATTCTACGGCCGGCATCATCCTTGCGCCTTTCACTGAGGAATTTTTCAATCTGGGATTTATCCGGGCCGATTATGGATTTCTTTTCGCTTGTGATATTACCTTTTACGTCTAAAGATTGTTTTAATACTTTAACGTCACCGTTCGGATTTATTTCATAAAAAGTTTCATTCATGACCGATTTACCGAAGGCCATTATCTTGCCACCGTCATCTGTTTCGATGGTTACTTTTTCCACCGTATTATTGCTTGTTTCGTTTACGGGTTCACGTTCTTTTATGGAAGCTTTTTGTAAAAAACTTCGTTCCGCAATAGCCGAGTCTTGCCCGCGGTCAGCCAGTGAGGATTGAATCTTTGCTTCTATTTGATCTCTAAGCGCGATGGATTTGGCATTTTCGTGCGATTCTATCGCACGGGATGAATCGTTTATTTTTTGGCGGACGGAAACAAAAGAACCCTCCAAAGCGGAAGGCGGGAGCGGGCGGTTTTGCTTTTCTAAACCGCGCTCTTGGGGCATTGATTCTCTCATATTAAAGTTCGATTTTTTTTGGTTTATCGCGAAATATCATTTTCGGATTACTGGCGCGGAGTAATGCTTGCAAAAACATATCTCCTTCGGTGGGCATCACCTGGGCTGTATGAATGGCATTGATGATGCCAAAAGTGTTGAGGTGATCTTGTACTTTTTCCGGCAGGTTGGAGAGATCGGCGGAGCCGTTTTCGTCCAAGCCTACTTCGATAGGTTCGAGTTCGT
>WJLP01000004.1 GCA_014728435.1 Candidatus Uhrbacteria bacterium | reverse complement strand
GTTCGACCTGTGCCCCGGAGCTCTTTGAGCGTAGGGGTATGTTCGTTGTTCAACAAGTTGCCGCACCGCTGTCTTAAGCCCGGAAAAACTAAAATCAAGCGATGGATCATTAAGCATCGGTCTCGGCAAATCATAAGCCTCCGAATTCCCCTCTTCTGCAAATTTGGATAGCTTTGGCCCGCCCGGATATTCAAATCCCAGCATCTTACCCGTTTTATCAAAAGCTTCTCCTGCTGCATCATCTCTGGTCCTGCTTAAAATTTTATATTTCCCAAAATCCGTCATCAAAACCAATTCAGTATGCCCGCCGGAAACAAGCAAAAACAAAATCGGAAACTCCCAGTTCTTACGATTTTCCGGTTCAAGCCAAGCCGAAGCCAAGTGCCCCTCAAGATGATTCACAGCAATCAGGGGCTTTTCATACGCCCAAGCCAAAGTCTTACCCGCCTCAATACCAACCCTAAGCGCAGTCGCCAACCCCGGCCCCTGCGTCACAGCAATCGCATCAAAATCGTAATTCGTGGTTCGACCTGTGCCCCAGAGCTCTTTGAGCGTAGGGGTATGTTCGTTGTTCGACGATAATTCAAGCGTCTTATCAATCAACGCAACAAGCTCAGCTACATGCGTCCTTGCCGCGACCTCCGGTACAACTCCCCCGTAACGCGCGTGAACCGGAATCTGCGTAGCAATATAATGCTTATCTAATCGTATTTCGTATTTCGTATTCCCGACCATCGTAGCCTTGGCGTAGTTAGTTCGTATTTCGCTTTCCTGATGTTTATCACGTTTGCACGATGTACGATGTACGATGTACGACAATAATGCGACGCTTGTTTCATCACAACTTGTCTCGATCCCCAAAATCTTTATTTCTTTTTTAACGTCATTCTTTGCCATAGCTTTAGCAATTATAGCCAAAAAACGCACTTTGTCAATCAATTAGAATAAAAAAATACCCAAGATAGGGCAGGTGTCACTATAGGCAGTGATTAATCATCATCTTACAAAGTACAAACAAAGAACCCAAGGCAGTCGCCAACATAACCGCCAATGCTCCTACCAGCAAACCATCTTGAAAATAAAAAGGAATTACAATTGCAAAACAACAAATCACTGCTGCTACATAGGCGGAAAAACCAATCCACCAAAACACAATCAACAATTTTCGTATATTCTCCTTTGGTCGAATCGTATCTGGCAGAGCCTCTGAGGACAACGGCGGAATACTCTCAATCATCCCCGTCTGTTCTTCTCGCATTTTACCCCCTTGTCTTTATCCTCAAATATCGGTGAATCAATAGATTGATGCGACTTACCGCTATAAGCAAACAAGTGATCCATATTTGAATTAAAAAGCCGCGTCCGCACCCACCTTAACAACTTGGGTAACCATCATAACCATGCTCAACTCCTTTCCAAAGAACCAAATTAAACCTAGCAAAACCGAATCTTCACGTCAACATAACAAACCCTTTGCAATCATTCGCTAAAAAACTCCCAAAACGGGAGCTGTCAGTGCCGCAAAAAATCTCGACACACTTTTCGATAATAAGGAGTGGATTTATCGGGCGGTACCAATTCATATAGATATTGCCTCTGCAGTTTTATAGCTCTACGCATCCTTCTGGCCTTTTTAAGATACTCAACCATCATGTTGGCTTGCGGTATAACTTCTTCCGGTAAAGTTTTCAAAATCGCTTCCAACCTTCCATCCATCCATCTTAGCATTAAGTATGAATAGGAAAGTTTCCGCGCAACCATCTGTTCCAAATATTTCTGGTTTTTAAACTTCACCCTCCTGTTATCAGCGAAACGCACAACAAAACCTTCTCTATTTGACATATTCGGATCCCTTGTAGCTTTACGCACCGCTTCCGTTGTTTGGAAACTTCGGCGCTTCACCGTCTGCACGCCAAGCCTTTTACCCAAAGCGGACAATTTGGCATGTGTAAAATCTTCCAAGGTTCTATTATCATACGCCGCAATCAGCACCAGCCGGCTGCCGCGATACTTACAAATCACGCGTGTCTCCGGATGGATAACTTCGGTTATAATCGACAAGTGTTCAATACCTGCCGACTTCCATTCATACTCCGCAACCAACGACCGCATTAATTCCCCCGCTATTTCAGCCGTACGATGCGTAAACGATCCTCTTGTCTTCACATGAAAATCACCGTCATAAAAAAAATGCAAACCGCAATGTCCGTCCATTTTTTCCAAAACTTCAACCGGTCGTGCCGGCAAAACCTTTGTCTCCGCATTCTCGGCCGCGTTAAAAAACTTTGGCAAACAAAGCGCGACCAATTCCGCGTCGCGGTCAAACACAATGCCTCTGCACATACGCAATTGCGTCGTCCAACCTTGTACATAACGATACAATAAATTATGAGCCACCGGCGTGTAATTCAAGCCCACAAGAGGCAAACCGGGATGAAAATGCGGCGAAACCAAATACGCCACCTTGGGCATGCCCGCCTCCGGCACATAATCAAACAATTCACACATTAACTCATCATTGCCTTTGGCCCACTTACGATAATCCTCCTTCGACTCTACGCCGGCCAGAGTTAGCTCAATCACAAACCTTTGCAACATCAAGAGCGCATCTTGCCTGTCCACGTTACCACTCCTTTTTCAAAGAACGTCGAACTCAGCCCAATTAACCCGTTTATTTAGCCATATAATCGCTATTTAAGCAAATAACAGCAAACCTTGACATTATCTTAAAATTCTGTTAATTTTCTTAATCAAATCCGATGATTTGACCGCCAAAATCGCCCTTTCTATAATGG
>WJLP01000003.1 GCA_014728435.1 Candidatus Uhrbacteria bacterium | reverse complement strand
TTAACTCAACCATGATTTCCTCTTCAACAAAAAAATCTACTCTTCTAGTACCAACTTTGTGATTTTTATAAATTAAAGGTAACTCCTTTTCTCTTTCAAATTCTAAACCTTGTAGATGCATTTCGACCGCAAGGGCTCTTTGATATACAACCATTACCTAATGCGCGATGCACACTCATAGCACAACCAATAATTTTATGTGTCAGGTCTTCATGCGTCATGCAATCATGTTAATCAATTAATCAAGCGAAAATCAAAGCTCCGCCCGGATGGCTATGCCAGGAGGGCTCAGACGCTTGGATTCTTCACCTGCCCATGCACACAAAGATAACTCGCGATGATCGCCGCTGTCTCCGCTCTAAGTACCAATGGCCCCAATTCCGCCATTAAAAAATTCGCTTTTTTCGCCTCATCAACTTCTTCTTCATCCCAACCACCCTCCGGTCCAATCCAAACACCTATCTTCTTTTTAAAACCCTGCGGAATACCATCACCCTTTTCCATTGTATGAAAAAACAAGTTCACCAAATTATCTTTAGAATGATCCATTGCCGTGCTCCACTTCATGGGTTCATAAATCATCGGCAATACGCCTCTCCCCGATTGCTCCGCTGCCTCCTTGGCAATTTGCCTTAAACGATCAAGCTTAACATCCTGCTTAACCGTCCTTGCCGAAAGCAAGGGAATTATCTGCTTAGCACCAACTTCCGTCGCCTTCTGCACCACTAAATCAAATAACTCTTTTTTAATAATCGAGCAATATAAAACAATTTCTCTTTCCGGTTCATTTTGTAAATCAGTCACTCTTTCCAGCGAAACGTAAATTTGCTTCTTATCCAAAGACAAAATCGAGGCCTCTGCCTCTCTGCCTTTGCCGTCACACAAAAGTATTTTCTGACCTTCTTTCAACCTTAATACGTTATTGATTTGATGTACTACCGCTTGATCCGTAATATCCAATTCCGGCGCAAAAACATCGTAATATCCTATAAATCTATGTAGCTTCATAATATTAACTTACCACTGACAACTCGCAACTGACAAGAGCAAATAGAAATTTATGCAAAAAATTAGGTATTTTTCTTTAAAGCTGTCATCAAACCACTCAACATTTTTGCTATCTCAACCGACATTTCAGTCAACCTAAGACAATCTTTATCCGACAAATACCCTAATTTATTTGACAGTAGCAACATCGATCTAACTTCCCCGCAAGATCCTTTCGCGATATCCAAATGGTTAATAAACGCTTTATTTGAGGTTCTTTCAAACCCTTCAGCTATATTATTCAAAATCGAAACCGAAGCGCATTGTATCTGCCTTTTAAAATCAAAATCTTTATTCTCTTTAAATAGTCTGTATATTTCAAAAGTTAACTCTAATGCCAACCTATAGACTTTCATATCCTCAAATTTCTTAAAGAAAATACCCATAAAATAACTATAATCTTACTGCTTAGAGCTTTCAAGAGCTATCTAAATTCACTCTTGTTAGTTGATAGTTTCTAGTTTTAAGTAAAAAAAGACGGGCTATCTATACGCCCTAAGATTTGAAAAATTTGTGGCGCGATAGCCCGAGAGGTCGAGACGCGGGTCTTACCCGTAAGTGGCGTAACCAGCTAAAGCTGATTTTAGAGAAAGAGCGCGCCGCTCACGAATGAAAACACTTGCGTGTGATCTTGACCATTTTATGAACCGCTGGTTCATCCCAACCCTAGCAGGGACTTCGAAACCCGTGAAAGAGTTTCATGAATGAAGTTTGCTGGCTGTACGCACCAAGCCCATAAGCTCGATCGCTCAAGCGCATTGGCTTGGTGCGTCGTAGTTTAGTTTTGTTTTTTGATTTCTGTGTGTCGCGTTAAACGCGACGGGGTCGAGATAATCCATGTGATGGAGGTCCATAAGAACAGGTTATGGAAACCCATCTTTTTAAAAGCGGTTTATAATGTACGTTGAGGTAAGCCGGCTTTTTTGCCGCCAGCGAGCTACCATGAGCTTGCTCGCTTGTGTCATATACAACACAACAGATTGCGACACGCCAAATTGTGACGCGTTATCCACAAAGAACGATCTAATGATCCAAAGAACAATTTGTACTTATATTATACCTAAAATATTCAGCTTAATCAAGAGTAAAAAAGGCCATATATAAAGCCCTTTCCAGCTCTAAAAAGTTTTACCCACACAATGTGGATAACTAATATCCACAGACTGTTAAAAAATCATCATCATTCAAGATTTTCACTGTATCAAAATCAAAATAACAAATGTCAAACCATGAACAAAAATTTCTCAAACTTTGCCTGTCAAATACGGCCAAAGCATCACCATCGCATGTCAAATCACTGACACTTTTTTGCTTGGCCGCAGTTTCAATATAGCGATACGATGGTATTTCAATCGCTTCGCTTGAACTACCGGTTGCGGTTGTCGACGCCAAATACAACCTCTTCGCCGCAGTACCATCCTCCATGACAAATTCCTGTACCGATACTCCACTATCACCTTCCTCTATAACAGCACCCAAATCCCCCGCCCCCTCATAATCCAGTTTAAGCGACGCCGGAGCAAACTCCCACTCCAGCAAACTGGCATCATCTCCTTTGCTATACGATCCAAAATATTGCAAAAAATTTGCCAAAAAATCGCTATCGTTATTACTGAAAACAACTCCCCCTGATGAAAAATTGTCTAAAGGTAGACTATTGCCCTCTATTTTTAGAGGTAAATTGGTTTTCCATCTGTTGCCAATTATCTCTCCCGATAAAATTTCCGGCAATTCTTGGATATCATTGCCCTGATAGCTAAACATCTCTCTTAGTTTTACAGATAAGTTAGCACGCCTATTCACCAACTCCCAAGGCCACCCAAATACTTCAAACGGACTTTTATATTCCATAATCGCAATATCAGCTTGTGATTCAACCTGCCATAAACTACTCCGTCCAACTATCGCCCTCGCCGGCGATAACCTGATCGCATATTCTTTGAACTCACTTGAATTACCGCTTTTGACCAAACCCGCTAGTGTGGGCATGGGCTTATTTAACTCAATCATCTGCTTCCAAATAAGCGGCGAAGTTGCACCCATCTCACTGCCCGCTGGCAAATCCAGCTCAATAATACTTTGCTTTGGAATAGGTATGCTGGTAAAAAACCAGAACCAACTACCTAGGATACCCGCGGCCAGCACAAAAAACCCCGCACCCAAAGCGAGGAATTTTGGCCACGCGCTTCCACGATTCGCGGTCCCGTAAGACAAAATAGGCGAACCCTTAAAAGCCGCGTCGCGGATAAACGGATCAGGTGTCACAGATTAATTGCAAATGGATCATTCGACGCGGGCTTTGATTCTCTGCCTCCGTTCCCGCTTCTTCTGCCATCGTCTCTTCGCGGGCCTCTATCATTATGCCTGCCATTACCATGCCGGCTACCTCCGCCATTGCCTTGTCTCGGCGGCCTCGGCCCCCTGTTTTCCGGTTTATAATCCGGATTGGCACGCTTTACCGACAAGTTAATTCTGCCCATGGGATCGATTTCATACACTTTCACTTTAACCGTGTCGCCAACATTCACCATGTCGGTTACTTTTTCTACACGGTGCGGCGCCAGCTCGCTCACATGTACCATGCCTTCTTTGCCGGGCAAAATTTCTACAAAAGCTCCAAAATCCATAATCCTGGTTACTTTTCCTTCATAAATTTCACCCACTTCCACTTCGCGTGTTAAATCTTCTATCATTTGTTTGGCCTTAGCCATGCCTTCAGCGGATACTGACGTAATATAAACCGATCCATCATCCTCAATATCAATTTCCACGCCTGTCTGCTCAATAATTTCATTAATCATCTTACCGCCCGGACCGATAACATCACGAATCTGATCCGGATGAATGTGCATCGTATCAATTCTGGGTGCGTATTCCGACAATTCTGCTCGCGGTTCCGCCAAGTTGGCTTGCACCACATCCAAAATTTGTATCCTGGCCTTATATGCTTTCTCAAAAGCTTCTTTTACAACCTCAAGCGGCAAGCCTAAAGTCTTAGTATCCAACTGAATTGCGGTAATCCCCTCGCGCGTACCCGCGACTTTAAAATCCATGCCTCCGTCGCCGTCTTCCAAATCCTGAATGTCCGTAACAACTTTCCATTGATCCTCATCTTCACGAGATGCACAACCAATGGCAATACCGGCAACCGGTGACTTAATAGGTACACCGGCATCCATAAGAGCAAGAGAAGATGCTGTAGCCGACCCCATGGAAGATGACCCATTGGAACCCAAAACCTCTGACACAACTCGAATCGTATAAGGAAAATCTTCTTTGGTTGGAATAACAGGTACCAAGGCTTTTTCAGCTAAACCGCCATGGCCAATCTCTCTGCGGCCAGGCCCTCTACTGCCTTTTGTCTCTGATACCGCGTATGACGGGAAATTATAATGATGAAAAAATCTGCGCGTGGTTCTAAATTCCATGGTATCAATGTGCTGCTCCATGCCAGGTCCGCCCAAAGTCACAAGTGACAAAACCTGCGTTTGCCCGCGCATAAACAAAGCCGAACCATGCGTGCGCGGCAGTAAACTCGAATCAGCATATAGCGCACGAATCTCTTCAATCCCTCTGCCGTCTGCGCGTTTGCCCTGATCTAAAATCAAAGCAGTAACCTCTGCGTCAACAAAAGCGTCAACAACATCCATTGCCACCTTTCGTTTATCTTTACCAATTTCCTGTGCAACAAGATGAGCCTCTAAACCTTCTTTCATCTTATTAACCGCATTTTTCCTATCCTTTTTAGATTTAAGCGGCTCAGCAAATAATTCATTTTTATGCTCCGACAAATAAGCTGTAGCAATTGCCTGCAATTCCTGCTTTTCTTTTAAAGCCTCAACCTCTTCCTCTGTCTTTGGCGCAAACAAATCCGCTTTTTCTTTGCCGTGCTCTTGGGTAACCTGATTAATCAGCTCAACCACGGGCGCAAAATTTTCCTGCGCGAAAGCAATCGCATTATAAGCTTCATCCTCACTCACTATATCTGTTCCCGCCTCAAGCATAACCGTTTTGCCGTTTGCTCCGGCCACGGTTACCTCCATACCTCCCTCCTCAATCTCATCATAGGTAGCATTTAAAATAAAACCTTGCTCATCCTTACCGATGCGAGCCGCAGCAATCGGTCCCTTCCACGGGATTTCCGACATCATCAACGCGCAAGACGAGCCGATCAAACCGATAACATCCGCGTCATTTTCACCGTCATGGCTTAAAACCGTTGTCACAACAGCCACTTCATTGCGCATTCTATCGTCAAACAGCGGCCTCAGCGCCCTGTCAATCATCCTGCCCGATAAAACCGCTTCATCAGTGGGCCTGCCCTCACGCTTAATATACCTCGAGCCTTTTATCTTGCCCGAAGCATAAAACTTCTCTTCATAATCAACCTGTAATGGAAAAAAATCCAATCCTTCCCGGATTCCTCCCATGGTTGCCGTGCAAAGCACAACCGTGTCGCCATAACGCACGGTACAAGATCCGCCGGCCTGCTGTGCCAGCAAATCCACGCCAATAGTCAGGGTCCTTCCACCCCAATCTATGGAATACTCTTTTTGATTGTTCATAAACTTACCTTACGAATTACGAATCTGCGCGAATTACAAACTTGTATGAATGAAATTGTTCATTTAAATCGAAGTTCGACGTTCGATATTCGCAGTTCGATACGAAAGTTTATCCTGAAACTTAATCCCGCGCCGGCGACACGTGATCAAACATTTACGCGTCGTGTGGATCCATGCCTCAGGACAAACTAACTTATATAACCCCCATATCGCATAACTTGAAACACGTATCAAACAGATATTAATTACGTTGATACGTGATATGAATTATATGATACGTGATATATGATTTAATGATCGGCGCACCTTTATCTTGGCAGATTCCGACTAAAATGTCAAAAACCCGCCATACGGCTTCGCTTGACTAAAGCGTTATCATGATCATGTATTATATTACCTAAAACTCAGCAATCAAAAAATAGACACCGTACCGTACCTCAACATACCAACATCAAGTATCTAGCGTCTAGAATCTATTTAATAGTGTATTCCGATATCGCCTTAACAACCTTGGAATCCGGTTTCAACGGCTCAATAAACAAAACATGGTCTCGATTGATATACATCATATCTTCCGGCCCATGCAATTCATTGCCAAGCTTAATTAATTTCAATTCTTTCTGATTTTCTAATCTATGAGTAACGCTTTGCTTATCTGATTGCAAATAATATATTTGCTCCAATACTATTTCATCCGCGCCTCTCTTGGTCACTGAACCAAAATACACCTGACCGTTGGTTAAAAATACCGCATGATAATTACCTGGCAATGATTCTTGCGGCCCAACGGCCACAGGTGTGGGTTGCGCCTGTTCATCCGCGGCTTTGGTATCCGACGACACAAACCGCGCCATACCCGCTATCCCGGCAATCACAATTAATGTGGCGGCCGCCCCCACAAAAAACACCTTCATATGCTGTGTGTTCATACCCTCTTCCGCGCCAACTGCCTCTTTCCCTTTTAATTCGATGTTCTTTTTTCCCTCTTTTTTCATATCAAACTCATTATAACAAAAAAACACCCCCGCAATAAGGGGGCTTGGGGGATAATTATTCAGCTGTCTCGGTCGGCACTTCAAGAGCCGTTTCCGCCTGCTGTTCCGGAGTCGGAACCGGTGTTGGCTCTGACTCCGGTTCTGGATCCGGTGTTGATTCTGGCTCAACTGTCTCTTCTGCGCCTTCTTCAGAAACATCGATTTCTTCGACAGTTTCTTCTGCGCCTTCTTCAGATTCTTCAACATCTCCTTGTTCTGAGTTCTGAGTTCCGAGTTCCGAATTTGAATCATCATTTAATTCTTCCATTACTTCATCATCAAAACCCTCTTCCTCTTGCCCTTCTGGCTGAGAATTCTGCTCTTGGTATTCTTCGTCCAATTCCTCGTTCTGTTCTTCTTGCTCTACCTCTTCTTCATCTGTAATCACGATCACGTCCTCATCTTCCGCCGAATCCTGTGCACCGGACTCCTGGCTCACTTCATCCTTTTCATCAGAATCCTCGACCTCGTCTGGCTCCACAATAATCGGTTGATCCAGCATTAGCATAGCTTCAATTACCGAACCGCCCATCTCATTGATCTCTATATCCATAGTCGTGCCGTTTGTCACAAATACCTTGCCCTCATTATTACCAAATGCGTGCCAATTAAACAACATATCTTCATAAGTCTTGTCCTTAAGCACGATATCGAAGCCCTGCAAAGAAACATTTTGCACACCGTAAATATTTTCATAGATTCCAACTGGCGTTACAGTCACAATTGGCAAGGTCTCATACTCATTTTCAAACTCAACGCGCACCATCTGGTCTCCGCTCATAAGCAAAGCCTGACCAACACTGTCGCGTGAAAGCGTCACCTGACCCTTTACCGAAATATCACCTTCAAATTGCGCTCCCGCAACCAGCAGATCCGGAATTTCTTCATCAAATTCTCCACCCTGAAGATCGATGCCCAAAACCGAATTCTGTATTTGGTGCTCAAGATTATTGCGCGAGAACCTCTCAAAGAATACCGATACTTTTGTATGCTTGACCCCGTTAATCACTGTCTCAACCTCTTCCCAATCAACAGGTTCAACCGCTCGCGCGATTACATGACTGACCGCCTCATCCTCCAAATCTTTCATGGCATGCCCCGCCACATCTGATGAAACCAGGTAATCACCAACTTTAATATTCTCACCGTTATCAACCACCCAAACATCGCCTTTACCATCCATCATTACCAAATAAGGATTACTTGTATTGGCTTTAAGTTTTGGTTCAAGCACGCTTAAATATGCGCCCACAACATCCTTATCGTTCGCGCTGTCCGCGGCCGTTACTCCGTAAAGCACCTGTGATTCCGGATCATCATGTAATAATTTATTAACACCGGTAAGTGTTACAAGCATGCCCGAATCCAACTCATCATCCGTCCAAGCATACATCGAACCCGTAAACGCATTATAGGAAACAGTGTCACCGTAAATCGATATGGTAGCCTCCTCTACTCCGTCTTGCTCAAATGCCAATAACTTACCGTCATCGCTCAACCTGTTAAACGCGGCCACCAAACTACCTCTGCTGGCTACCATAAGCGGCACCTCCGGAGCTACAACTCCGATCCCCAAATTCCCTGCAAAGAAATTTGTCGAAGTGGAAGCGTTATAAATTGAATGTTCGCCTGTCGGTATGGTGCTGGTTCCAATTAACAAATTGGTACGGTTAACGGCCCCGTATTGCTCTTCAATGGTAACACCGGATAAATTATGAATCTCGCTGTCCGGGCTGTTTACAATCTTCTTAACCATCAGTCCGTGCCCATACTTAATCTGTCCGCCATGTAAATTCTGAATGCCCAACTCAGCTCCCAACACCCTACCTATCTGCGCTCCATCATTCACAGCCTCAGCCTCAATTGCCGCCATTTCCGCCAGCTCGTTCGAAGCTCCGGCCGCTCCGCGCACCACCACTTTGGACCTTATGCCGTAAGCATATTGCCCTCCCATGCCTGCCACCGCGTCAAAATTGGTAAACAACGCTGTATTTTGCTCGGATAAATCATCCGAAGCGCCAAATACACTAAGCTTGCTACTCGCCGTGCCCGCGCCAATGCTTACTTTACCCGAATCACTAACACGCATCGCTCCGTCGCCAATTGTTAAGGCTCCTTCAGTATCTTCACTCAAATCCCATGTTGATGAACCGATAGACAAGCTGTCTGTATGGAACACTCCCGTGCTCGTTCCGCCGCCAAATACCAGTGCTTCGCTTGTCGTCGCTCCTCTTGCCGATACCGCGGCCAAAGTATCCATTTCCTCATACAATGGCGATCCTGTAGCAATCTCAATCCAACCCGTGAAACTTTCTTCACCGGATTGCTTAATATACATTGTCCCGGTTTCTGTTTCCACAGCCATATCACCCGGACTTCCGGCAATCCTTCCTTCAGGATCCGAATTCACCCTGTACATCTGAAACTTGCCGCCTCGATTCTCCAAAGTCATCACCGGCACCGCTTCCTCTTCATCCGCTTTAACATGCAAAGCCGTTTCCGGGTCTTCAACTCCAATCCCCAACTTGCCGTCTATGCTTACTATGCCTCTCGAATCATACGAAGCAATAGTGTCACCCTTGTTATTCAACAGCTTAAACTCTGTCATTCCTTCCGCATCTCCCAGATAAACGGCCACATTCGAGCCGGTTGCTGCGCCGATTTCCAATTCCTCATCCTCTCCGACACCCATTCTCGGACCGTCATTCTCGCCAAAAACAATCTTATCCGTCCTAAGCTCATATGCGACAATATCTCCGCGCACATCAAGTGCCGCAAGCGGCGCGTCCGTGCCGATCCCCACAAAACCGTGTTCGGTATCCACATTCATTACCGGGTCGCCCGCCGCATTCATAAACCTAACACCGGTTGTTGAATCCATCAGAGGTCTCAACACAATTTCGTCACCTTCCGGCATCAAATACAAATCCGCATCATCCGTAGTCAATATCGTCGCTTTCCCCGAATCCGTTTCAACGGAAAGATATTTCATGGTATCAAATCCGGGCTTCAGATCCGCCGAAACCGCAATCGCATCTTCGCTGTCCATATCAATTTCGCTTTCCGCCGAATAAGGGGTATTGATTAAAAATTTATCCTGAGCGGTTCCGCCAAGCAATGTCATGGATCCGCCGTAAGAACCCAATGCCTCGGTCAATAATCCGCTCGTGGAAGTTGAAATCATATCTTCAAAGCGCATACTGCTTGATGCTTGACCAAAGAAGTATCCGGTTTGCACAAACATCATCACAGTACCGGTTGTTGACCCGGAGAGAGTACTTGATGAAAAACTCTCCATCGCTTGGCCGAGTACCATACCTGCCTTCGTGGCTTTCATTGCATACCCTGCTATTGAAGCGGAAGTCAGCGGATCCCCTACTTTAACATCTCCATTCTCTAAACTGATCTTTACCGGTATACGACCAACCATAGCCACAGGCCTTGATTCCTCTTCTTTGGAGCCTCCCAACAATAAACCCGGATTTGTTGAAATAACACCAATCAAATTCTTTTCATATTCACCTGCCGACTTCTTAACAAAACCTTCATTATCTTCATCCAAAACAACAACATCCCCCATTTCTATGGAAGTATCAATTATGGGATACATCTCTGACACATCATAAGCACCCGCCTCTGTAATCAAACCGTGCGACAACTTAAACGCTCCCACGGCGTCAACACCACCCTCTCCCGGAGTATTATAAGCATCCTCATCAAACCACATAGAACCAGCCGAATTGCCAGCTTCAAATCGCAAATTTTGCGATGCTGTTCTTGCTGTACGGTAATACCAAACCTGTCCATCTCCGCTCGAAGTTCCTCGTCCTGCATAAAGCATTCCTTTATATACCGCAAATGCATTGGTCGCCTCAAATACCGAGCTATCATCAGAAGAATTTACGAATGACGCATCATACACAAAGATGTCTCCTTCACCCGCGCTTCCCGCATAACCTATATATAATTTTCCATCATAAGATTGCAGGGCTGATATCGAATCATAAGATCCAGATAATGTTACATTGAAATAATCAGCAGAATCATCACACAAAACCGCATCTCCACCCTGAGCAGGCTGGCAACGTGACAAAGAGGCATCCGAACTGCCAACACCGGTACCCGCAAACATACTTCCATTAAAAACCGAAAGACTTTCTACCGAATTGTAACTCGTTCCTGTTCCAAAATCATACGGGCGTGTCCAATCCGCTGAGTTATCACATCTTTCCGCATTACCTCCGGTGGAAGGATTGCACACAAAGATATCATTATCATCAGTAGAATCTCCGACACCTGCATACAACCTGTTATTATATACTGTTAAAGATACAACTTCTTCATAGCCGGCGACAGGCAAAATTACATTTGTCCAATCAGCACTATTATCGCAAATTACAGCATCGCCTCCTCCTGCTGGGTTACAAACAGCTACCGCTGCCGATCCGGCAGATCCGGTATCATTCGCCACGTAAAGATAATCATTGTACTGAGCAAAGGCCATAACCTGGCTTCTGCCTGTTGGCGAATTTGCCAAAGACCAATCCCCTGCTTGGCAAGTCGTTGCGTCGCCTGCAATAGAAGGGTCGCAGTATCTTACAACTCCCAAATTTGTTCCATTGCCTTCACCGGCATATAAATATCCTTTATACGGGAATAGTGCATTCACACGAGATGCTGTGCCGTTATTTAAAGACGTACTCCAATCCGCCGTATCATCACAAATATCCATGACACTGCCCCCCGAAGGATCACAAATCAATATATCTCCATCGCCCGTACTATCTCCTAAGCCTGCATATAAATAATCATTATACACAGTTAGCGATCTTACCGATTCAATTCCGCTTGCCGGGCTGTCGCCATATGCCCAAGCCATCTCTGTTTGCTCATCAGCTTGCCCAATAGTTACCGTGTCTCTAAAAATACTTTCACCGTTAACATCT
>WJLP01000039.1 GCA_014728435.1 Candidatus Uhrbacteria bacterium | reverse complement strand
GTGCAGTATGCTCGTCAGGTTAGGGGTATGGGTTCGTTGTCGGGAGGAGTGGCTACACATTTGCCTTTGAAGCTCATTATGGCCGGCGTGATTCCGATTATCTTTGCGATTTCTTTATTGCTGTTCCCGTCACTTATTGCGCAATTTTTTGTTAATGCCAGAACCGAATGGCTGGCCGATGTGGCGCGTTGGGTGCTGGCGACCATGCAGATTCAGTGGGTTTACGGTTTGTTGTACTTTGGGCTTGTATTCGCATTTACTTATTTTTATACCTCGGTTATTTTTCATCCGGATCGCATTGCGGAAAATTTGCAAAAGCAGGGAGGTTTTATTCCGGGTATACGCCCGGGCAAACCCACGGCCGAGTATTTGCAATTGGTGATTAACCGTTTGAATTTATTTGGCGCGGCATTTTTGGGAACTATTGCGGTTTTGCCGATTGCCATTCAGGGCACGGGCGGCTCTACCGCTCTTGCTATCGGCGGTACATCACTACTCATTGTTGTGTCGGTTGTGATTGAATCAGTAAAACAGATAGAGGCGCAGGTTACGATGAGGCAGTACGATTCATATTAAAACTTCAAATATCAAATTACACTCCTACGCTCAAAGAGCTTCGGGGCGCGGGCCAAATATCAATTAAAGGATCGGGTGATTCGCGTTATACGCGACAGGGCTCGGTCTTTTTGTCTATTAATTCTTTATGAACCTGTTTCGTGATGAACGTTGGCCGGTTATATGCTAATATGGTTGGGTTATATGAGTGAAAGCGATTTAGAGCAAAAGCCGATGTGGCAGATAAGCTATACCATTGCATGCGCTTTGGTTTTTTTGTTGGCATTGGCTTCGCATCAGATACTTAAGCTGAAATTGTATGTTTTGCCTACTGAGGTATTTTGGATCGAGACCGGTTTGGGAGCGGTCTTGGTGATGTTGATGATCGTTTCCATGATCAAGAAGAAATCATCCACTATGTGGTGGGAGGTGATGCTGTTGGTTATCGCGCTGGCAGGAGTTTGGGTGCTTGCGATATCGCTTATGCCAATATGGGCCGGTGTAATGGTGGCGTCGTTCGTGACGCTGGTTGCGTTTTTTTGGAAAAACACTTTAAGCTCGAATTTGTTTTATATTTTTGGCGCGCTGGGAATCGGTTTGCTTGCGGCATGGCATTTTTCATCTTTAGTGATGATTATTTTGGCGCTGGGTGTTTTACTTTATGATGCATCCAGATCAAAAGAGATGGGGATGGCGACTTTGTATTTTGAAGCAAGAAAATCGGGTTTGGTGCCAAGTATTCTCATCCCAATTGATATTGGCGGATGGTTTAAAAACAGAAAGGATGTGTGGCGGCCGGGAAAAGGCCAGGTGGTTGGTATTTTGCCCTTTATGGCGCTTGCCGGACTTTGTTTTCACACACTTTTGAGATTTTCGGCGGTACACTTTTTAATTCTTGGTATTTTTGTTATTGTGGTTGGGCTCTCTTGGGGAATAGATCAAAAATTTAAATTAAAACCTTGGGTATTTTTAATCAGTATGATTGCGGCTTTTACGGCAATTTATATAATTAATTTGTTATGAGGAAAAAGAATCTTCAGGCTATTGTGTTTGGCCCGCAGGGTTCCGGAAAGGGAACGCAAGGCTTGCTTTTGGCCGAAAGATTTAATGTACCGCTGATTGGAGCCGGTGATTTGTTTCGCGCGGAGATGGCACAGCGGTCGACGTTGGGCAAGCTGGTGGCGCAATACGTGACGCAGGGTCTTCTTGCTCCGGATGATTTGGTAAATGCGGTTATGGCCAGGCAGTTGAAAAAGATGGATTTGAGTAAAGGGTATTTGATAGACGGTTATCCAAGGAATGTGGAGCAGGCTATGCATTTGGATAAGCTCGTGAAAATCAAACTCGCGGTGCAGATCAAGATTAGCGATGAGGAAGCGGTCGACAGGTTGAGTGGCAGAACTCAGTGTGTAAATTGCAAAACGGTATATCATGAAAAGCATTCGCCGCCATCAAAGAAAGGAACTTGCTCGCTCTGCGGGGAGTCGGTAGTGCAAAGAGCGGATGATACTGAAGAGGTTATAATACAGCGCTTGAAGGCTTATCATTTGCTTACAGCGCCCATGGCCGCTTATTACAGACAAAAAGGAATTTTGCTTACGGTTAACGGCGAACAGCCGATTCAGTACGTGTTTGAGGATATTATTAAGAAGATTGCGAAATTGGGGTTTTTACCTTAATATCGTATCTAGTACCTCGTACATCGTACATCGTACTTAAAACAATATGATTAAATTAAAAACAGCGGAAGAGATTGAGAGGATGAAACGCGGCGGTGAGATATTGTCGCGGACTTTGAGTTTGATTGCCAAGGCTTGCGTGCCGGGGGCGAATACAGAGGATTTGGATAAGATAGCGCGCGATGAGTTTGAGAAGGTTCAGGGCAAGCCATCGTTTTTGAATTATCAGATTCATAGCTCGGACCCTCCGTATCCTTCGGCAGTTTGCATCTCAATTAATGATGAGGTTGTGCATGGGCCGGCAACTCCAAACAGAGTCATCCAAGATGGTGATGTTGTGAAGATGGATATTGGTTTGTGGTATGAGGGGATGGCAACTGATATGGCGTGTACTGTACTGGTTGGCAATGTGCCGGAGGCTGCTCGCGAGTTATCAGCGGAAACCAGGAGGGCTTTGGAGATGGCAATTGAAACTATTCATGATGGTTCGTGGATGCACGAGATAGGCAAGACGATTCAGAATTATTTGGAGCCCGAGGGTTATGGTATTGTGAGGGATCTTGTGGGGCACGGAGTTGGTCATGGAGTGCATGAAGAGCCACAGATACCGCATTTTCATGACAGGCGAATGCCTCCGGTTAAGCTGAAGGCCGGAATGTGCATTGCGATTGAACCCATGGTTACTTTGGGTGATTGGCGTATCGCGCAAAAAGATGACGGCTGGACGATTATCACACAGGATGGGTCGCTGGCGGCGCATTGGGAGGTGACTGTGGCTGTTACTGACAGCGGGTATGAGTTGATTACGCCGTGGCCGACAACTAAATAAGAATTACCAATTACCGATCACCAATTAACAATGATGGAATCGCTATCGCGATATTCATTATAAATCGTGATGAATGGGTTAACGTGATAAGCGTGAATATGAATAAAATTGTTTGAAGTATTTGTTATTTTGTGAAAGATGTTGATCAACGTGTAGTTGATCGCATTGTTGAATTGGAAAAGATGTTGCTAGCAAATCAAGGCTTGTCGAGTAAATACAATAAGCCTCTTTCTGTGCGTTTTGTTTCGGACGGTAAAGCGGAGATAGGTGAGAAAACAGATTTTAAAAATCAATATTTGAAGGATGTTGAAGTTAGAAAGCTGTAGTGTTGAGGAAAATACTGTTTTGGAGGTCACGTTTTGTGAGGTCCATTATTGTAAGAATTTGAGGTCACAAATTGTGACCTCAAGATTGAGGAGTCAAAATGGTATCTCAAGTCGGTTTTTTTACTCACTCTTGTACGATGTACGACGTACGAGGTACGATAAGTTTATGAGAATACTCGGAATTGATTATGGCGAGCGCAAAGTTGGTATTGCCTTGGGAGATACTGAAACACGGATAGCGAGTCCGTGGATGATTTTGGATAATGACGGGCATGGCGAGCTTGTGAAGCAGATTAAGTTGGTGGTGGAGAATGAAGGCGTGGAGCGGGTTGTGATCGGCATTCCCATGGATACCAGAGATCCATCGAAGGAATCTGCGCAAGCCGGTGCGGTGAGGACTTTTATTTCGGATTTGAGGTCAATCAATATTCCCGTGGATGAGGTGAATGAGATGATGAGTACTACTGAAGCGCAACACTCGTTGTACGCGTCCGGGTCCAAAGCGGAAGATGATGCTGTGGCGGCCGCTATATTGTTGCAAAGTTATTTGGATAAAACTAAATAATGCCAAATGCCAAATATACGAGTCCTTCGGCATTAATATATTATAAATATCCCGGAGGGATTCCAAAGATTTGGCATTTGGCATTCGTAATTTGGCATTAATTATATGGGTTACATTCGTGATCAAGTTGTGGTGTTGAAAAAGATGTCGATTCGGGAGTGGGATCGGCAGTATTTTTTATATGGCAAAGAGCACGGGTTGTTGCTTGCCGTGGCGCGTGGCGCCATGAAGATATCGGCGAAACAAGCGTCACAGCTCGAGCCGTTTAGCTTTGCGGATGTGATGATTGCCAAGGGCAGAGCTTATGACCATTTGGCTGTGGCTGTTCGCGGCAAGCAGAGTAAACGGTTTTTTAGTGTGAGCGCATATGCTGTGGCAGGGGCTTTTTCGGATCTGTGTTTAAAGCTATTAAAGCCGGGGGTGGCAGATGAGCGCATTTTTAAGCTTTGGGTGGAACTATCGGGTATTTCGAGCCAAATTAAGGCCGAAATTTCGCCTTTGAGGGCTCAATTATTGTTTTCGGCAGTTAGTCTCCGATTGCTGGATTTATTGGGTTATGGGCCGTTTTTTAAGTCTTGCGCCATGTGTGGCGAGGCTCAAGGTCCAACAGAGGTTTTTTATGCACCGGAGCGCAATGCGGTTGTGTGTTTAGATTGCCGAGGCGAGGTCTCTGAAGCGCTGATTAGAGTGCCGGCGCATGCAATGAACTTGTTGCAATTCTTGCGCTCAGCATCTTTGGCTGATGTGCTTCGCATCACTGCAAAAGTGGATTTGATTGAGACGGTTGTGGTGATGACGAGGGAGATTTGCAAGCATGCTCCGCTGGATCGCGAGCCGCATGGGTTTCAATCAATCTCGAAGCTGGTAGCCGATAGCTAGTAGCGGATTAATGAAATCGGTTTTTTTAAAAATCTGTAGGGACGATCCCCATGTGGTCGTCCCGGAAGATTGACGTTTTTTAGTTTTTACGCCAAAATAGCCTCAATTATGCAGAAAATGATTTCTGAGTTCCCAGAGTTAGTGGGACAAGAAGTAATAATAAAAGGCTGGGCGTATAATGTGCGTTCGAGCGGCAAGATTGCGTTTTTGCAGGTCCGTGATGGATCCGGTTTTGTGCAGGCTGTTGTTGTGCAATCTGTCGTGGACGAGTCGAGCTGGGCTGCTGCGACTGAAGTGACTCAAGAATCATCTTTGAGTGTGACGGGTGAGGTGACCAAGCATCCAAAGCAAGAAGGTGTTTATGAGTTGCAGGCTTCGAAGCTTGAGGTGATTCAAAAAGCCGAGGAGTATCCAATCGGCAAGAAAGAGCATGGGCCGGATTTTTTACTCGATAACCGTCATCTTTGGTTACGTGCTCCATCGCAGTGGGCGGTGCAAAGAGTACGAGACGAGATCATCGCGGCTACTTATGATTACTTTCATGAGCATGGATTTACAAAGTTTGATTCGCCGATTTTGACTCCGAGCGCTTGCGAGGGGACGACGGAGCTTTTTGAGATTGATTACTTTGAAGAACGCAAAGCTTACTTGTCGCAATCCGGCCAGCTTTATTTGGAAGCGGCGATTGTATCGCTGGGCAGGGTTTATGATTTTGGGCCAGTGTTTCGCGCAGAGAAATCTAAAACTCGCAGACACTTAACAGAGTTTTGGATGATGGATGCGGAGATGGCATTTGTGGAACATGATGAGAACTTGAAGATTCAGGAAGAATTGGTCAGTTACATCGTAAAAAGAGTACTTGAAAATCGTGAAGCAGAACTTAAGATCCTAGAGAGAGATGTTGAGCCGCTTAAAAAGGTGCAGGTACCGTTTGAAAGGATGACGCATGCTGAGGCAATCAAGATTTTGCGTGAGCAGGGAAGTGATATTGGTGACATGGATGATTTGGGGGCTGATGATGAGACTATGCTTACCAAGATGTATGACAAGCCGATTTTTATTGAGAAGTATCCGGCAGAGGTGAAGGCTTTTTATATGAAGCGCGACCCAGAAGATCCGACGCGAGCCTTGTGCGCGGATCTTTTGGCACCCGAGGGTTATGGTGAGATTATTGGCGGGTCGCAACGTGAGGATGATTATGATGAATTATTGAAGCGTATCCGCGAGTATAATTTACCGGAGGACGCATTTAGTTGGTATCTGGATTTGCGCAAGTATGGCAGTGTGCCGCATAGCGGATTCGGTTACGGCTTGGAGCGCTTGGTGGCTTGGATTTGCGGTTTGCATCATGTGCGCGAAACGATTCCGTTTCCGAGGATGATAAACCGTCTTGAACCCTGATTTACTTGATTTAAAGATTTCAATCCTATTTTTAATGGGTTGATTTTTTTATATTGATAATCTAGTTAATCAGTTAATCATGCGAATCGTGGTTCAGACAAAAGTTTGACTTTAGGTATCATAGTTGGTTAACTTGAGGCGTTCTTTGAAACGTTAGCGTTGAATTCCAACAAAGGATGTGGCATGCCAGCACGACCCATCTTCCGTTCAGATCATACGGCTGTAAAGCGGCAGAGTAGAGCAGAGGAGGATAAGGCGGCTTTTGCCAAGCAGGAGGCGGGTACAGCGCGTCAAATTCGCCCGGTGATGCGCGTCGCACAACCAAGGCAGTTGAGATTGGATTTCGTGCGTCCGGAGCACGAATGGATCGAAGAGGCTGCCGCGCGCGCCGTGGAGCTTAAGCCGCGGCCGCAACAATTGCACATGATTAGGGATTTTCGCCGTGTTTCGTACAAGTACGCGCGTATACAGATGAGCGCGCATGGCTGGTATCGGGACCCGGTGGAGGCACTTATCTACCATTGTTTGATGGATCGTCTTGAAGAGGCCCGGATTGCTATAGAAGATCCGGGTTCGGAATTGAGGCGATTGGAGGAAAGGGCGATTCGTAAAGGGTGGCCCAATAAAGTACTCAACAAGCGGCGCGCTCAGTTGATTGCAAGGATGTCGAATCGTGATGAACGTTTGGATATGTCGCAGTTGCTGCAGATGATGCGCCAGATGCAGAGCAAGGAAACAAAGAAGGGCGGCGTCAAACAAGAAATTCGTCGGTTATGGCGCAAAGCCAAGCGCAGGCACAGGGTACGCAAGAGCTTTCCAAAGCAATTGGAGAAGTTGCAGAATCGCATGCAGGCTTTGGATGACGAAGGCCAGAAGCTAAAGCTGATGAGCTGGGTGGAGTGGCTGGACGGCCAGGCGCGTAAAGCCATTTTTGATATTGAGGAGGACATCGTGCGCATGGCTGAGGAAGGCAGAGTCTTGAAAGACGAATTGCCGCGCGGCAGGAAGGCTGTACGATCCAAAACCGGATTGTGGCGTCCCAGAAACGTGATGGTGGTCGCGGATTTGGATGAAGATTGGGATGTGTTGCGGGTGCTTGCCGTTGTGACTCCGGCGGAGTACAACAAGAAGCGCAATCGCCGGGTCAAAGGCGGCAAGCCGGCTTACCGCAATCGCCCGCCAAGGTCGCAACGCTATCGCTAATTTCTCACGTCCCCGAAAGGGGATTTTTTCTTACATTGTATTGTCATGGTGCGGTTTGAGTAGTACAGTTTAATTGTTATGGTCAAGAAAAAGGAGAAGAAAGAGGCATCGAAGAGGGAAAGTGGAAAAGTGGAGAGAAAGCAGGTTGCCTCCGAGAATTCCGTATTAAAGCGAGTTGTCGCGGTTTTCGCGACATTTTTTATAGTCGTGGGCGTGGCAGTGGTGGGTTTGTTGGCGAAGGACACGATGCCGGAGATGACGGAAGAATTTGGCGATGCCGCGACCACAACTGAGGTGATTGAGCCTGTTGTGATGGCGGTTGATCATACCGGCGCAAAGCTATATAAGATGGACGGCGATGTTGCGAAGGATTTAGCATGGCCGGATGATTTGAATTTATTAGGCAAGCCTTTATCACAGTTTAAAGGCGCGGATATGATGAGCGGTCAAGCGGCTTGGCTTAAGAACGGTTTTAGGATAGCGACGAGCACGAAGTTCAGATCACCTGACGGGCGCAGGGAGATGCGATTGGAGGAGGTGCGCAGGGACGGTTCTAAGCCGCTTATAATCAGTTACGGATCGGAGGAAGATACGAGGATTCTGCGCTTGAACGGCAAAGTAATTCAGGATTTGGAAATAATCGGCTGGTTGGACAATGAAGAGGTGGTTTTCATGGGAGATGCGACCGGCACAAAAGCCGTATTCACCATGAGCTTGGGAGGTGTTTTGGATTACATCGCGCCTGTTGAAAGTGAAGCTTGGAAGTATCGGATCTATGATAATACGGTTTATTGGGTGACGAGTGATATTGGCGAGGACGACGGTGAAGAATATAAGGCGGCTCCAGGGTCTATCCAAAGTTTGCGTTTAGAAGGCGAATTGACAGAGCAGGTTAGGGAGCTTGATTTCGTTATTCAAGATTATGTTTTGGGAGAGTCGGGCATTTATTACGTTTTGGCCGATCAAAGTATGGTTTTGCGCGATGATAAAAGGCGCGTGCCTATGGGCAAGTGTAT
Source organism: Candidatus Uhrbacteria bacterium (assembly GCA_014728435.1). GTDB lineage: Bacteria > Patescibacteriota > Patescibacteriia > 2-12-FULL-60-25 > 2-12-FULL-60-25 > MWCR01. The sequence continues at coordinate 816 of WJLP01000039.1, read as the reverse complement.
GGCGCTTTTGGCGATTAAAGACGGAGTGATTTGCAGGGCTGGTGATGGAATTGAGTATCGGCGGGAGGGCCAAGATCCGGTGCGTTTGTTTGATGCGGAGGAAGGGGCGGTGTTTTATCTTCCCGAAGTTAAGCTTGAAAAGTAATTTTTGAGAGGTCTTTATTTTTTGTTGTTTATCTTGTATCTTAAAGGTTAGTTATGAATGAAGATAAAAAGAGAGCTATAATTAAAATTGTATTATTTGTCGTGGTAATGATAGCGGCGGGTTTATTTGCGTACGATTATGTTTCGCGGAAGCAGTCCAAGGTTGAGTTTCAAACACCTGCGGTTAATCCGGAGGCCGGTTTGGGAGCGGAGGGCGCGCTTTGCGGGGGTGATAAACGTTTGCCCTGTATGCCGGGCAATAAATGCGAAATTACCAATCAAGAGACGGGTGAGGGAGTGTGCGTGCATGTTACGGACGACCCCGGGCCGGCGGTGCCTCCGGAAAACTAGAAATTGTAAACTATATGCACCAAGGGTGCATCCGCCTATGGCGGAAACTACAAAGAGTTAGAATAGGTGTATCAGCTTGCCATGGGCAAGTTTTTTGGGTATTCTGGGTTGCATATGAATAGAGTAATGAACACAGAAACTTCGTGGAAAATAGGCGAAGAAGTGGTAATAAAGGGGTGGGTTAACGTACGCCGTGATATGGGCAAGATTATCTTTTTGGATATGCGTGATCGTTCGGGGATTGTGCAGGTTGTACTTGTGCCGAGTGAGCTATCTGATCGTGGGAAAGAGGTGATGGATAATTTGCGCACCGAGGATTGC
>WJLP01000038.1 GCA_014728435.1 Candidatus Uhrbacteria bacterium | reverse complement strand
CTATAGGCGGAGCCTTGATTTTCTCGATTCAACGATTAACATGATTATTATATAAAAAAGTCGCTTTGGCGATTTTTTAATGGTATTTTATTATTTATGAAATATCAATTAACGATTTAAGCATTATTTACTATCACAAAAGAGCTAAAGCTCTTATTATTGATTGTTTACAAGCCGTTTCGCTTTTTCTAAATGATCTTTTGCGCGTTCATCGAGAAGCTGATTACTAACTGCGGGATCGATTTTTGGATTACAGTCGAATTCGGAAATAATAATCGTGTTTTCGTCTTCTTTAAGATCCATGATCAATGGCTTCAACTCTTTCAAAAACTCCACGATAACACCCCTTGCCTCATCTTCAGTCCAATTCATTTCTTTAGAAAGTAACTTAATAAGTAATACCAATTTTTCCTTGTTCATTTCAGTATATATTCGCAGCCACTCATCTCTTTTTGGAAAATGTACTGGCACTGTCTCAAGTTTAAATACTTCTATAAGAGCAGCTCTTAAAAATTCTTCAGCTCTTGGATTTTCAAGTAAAATATTATTGACTAAACCAAAATATCGATCGATTTTTTTAACATCCCCAATGAAGTCCGATGGATCCGCATTTGGGTTAAAAAAGCTATCTAAATCAATCTCATCTTTAACTTTTTCAATTGCTTTTTTTAGATTTTTTAGATCAGCCCATTTTTCATCAGCTTTGTCTGGATTAAATGTTTGATATCTTATATCTTTACCCATATATATTTCACTGTTGTTATTCATTATTATTTTACTGTTTCCATTCGCCTCTGGTCACCTCGGTCATCTTATCAACAAACAGCACTCCGTCTAAATGGTCCAATTCATGCTGAACCACAACAGCGTCCAAATTCTTTAAGTCCAACTCCATTTTACGCCCATGCCTGTCAGCTGCTTGAATGGTAACGCGCTTGGGGCGGGTAACATTGCCGTAAACACCGGGTACGCTTAAGCATCCCTCTTCAGTCTCAACAGTCGCTTCAGATGACTTAACAATCTCAGGGTTAATAAAAGCCATATCCTGATGCTTGATATGCGCGATGAAAATTCTTTTATTGATCCCGACTTGCGGCGAGGCGATGCCAATCCCATCCTCAACTTTCATGGTCTTAATCAGTTTATCCAAATAATCCTGAAACTCTTTGGTCGTAATCTCTTCCGCTGGCACCTCAATAGAGCACTCTCGAACAGAGGCGTCTTTATACGTTAAAACAGGATAGGTATCCATATACATGCTAATAGCTAATAGCTTATGGCTAATAACCGGCTGCAGCTATCCACTATCGGCTATTAGCTAGTAAGTTTAGCAGAAAAATGCGACTGGGTCAAGGTCTATAATGCCAAATGCCGTTAATACGGCCAATTCATCAACCAATTGAGCGCGGTCTACGCCATAAGGAGGGAGGATGTGAAAAACGCACCTGGGTTCACGGTTTTTCGACCAATATTCCACCGTAAAAGGCCCCCGAAACCGCCAGCCCTGCTTATTGTCGCAAATTGTTTGTAATTTTGATTGTATCACAAGCGAGTCTTCAATTTTACCCGGAGCAATCAGTTTGGCCATGGTCTGCGCCGGTGGATAGCCAAATGCTTGCCTGTCTTGCAACTCAAGATCATAAGTTTTTCTAACACCTTGGCCGGTCAGCCATGACGGGCAAGTATCAATGAGCGGGGAAGCACCTTGTACAATCAGCTTGCATTTTGCGACGCAAGACTGAGCTGCTAACCTTCTAAATGAAATCACCAGCCTCTCCATACGTCGAATATCTTCCACATAACCTCCGATATAGTTAATATTTGTCGCAATCAACAAACTATCCGGTTGCAAAATCTGCCTCAACCATTCATGCGTGTCCAAAACCTTAATATCCGCCCGCGCAAAATGCTGGCGACAAGCGCGTAATAAACCGTCAGAACCAATGACGGCTTTGGCTAAATTTACGGATCCGCACATCGGGCAGGCTGGCGGCATGTCTTGCTTTTTACCGCAACGGCGGCAAAGCGCATGAGTCTGCATATTGTGCATGCCCATATCGCAATCTTCGCACCACATTGTCCAGTCACAATCGGCACAGCGTATCTTGCCCCTTGTGCCGTAAACCGTATGCAAAATCCGCACCGGTTTGCCATGGCTTGCCGCTTCTGAAATCGCCTCAAAAACCGTTCCTGTAACCATCTCAATGCCGGATCTGTTATTCGGGTCAAATCGAGAAAAAGTTATGTCCGGTTCGATTAACGCGGCTTCGGATTCCGGAAAATCCGCGTATTCGGCTAAATTGGGAGTGGTGCCGATTTTTATAATCCGTAAAGCGGGGTTGGCTCGCCTGGCAAGCTCAATCAGCCTCCGGGCGTCATAGCGCGGTGTTAACTCATCCTGCTTAAAATCATCATTTTCCGGTTCGTCGACAACAACAATATCAACGGCGCCCGCCAGCCACGCGCCCAGCCGAGTGGTAACTAAAAGTGCATTGGCACGGCTTAAAAAATCGGTCCAGCTTTTCCAGGCCGCGCCATACGCCGTCTCGGCATGTAAAACAGGGCATCCCAGCTTTTTTGCAATAATATCAGCCCGTCTTTGCCAAGGAGTTAGAAGCAAAATGCGCCCATTGGCTTGGTTCTGCCTGACTGTTTCGATAATACCGTCCGGCCCTTTGTAGCGATTAACCAAATAGCGACGCTCGAGCAAGTCCGCGTCTGCCGGCATGTGAGTGTTTCTTGGCGGAGTGTGTATCTCGCTTGGGTCGGGATGCCGTTTGGGGACCGTCCTAAACCAAGCGTTTAACATGGTGGGCGGTGATACAAAACTCTCTGCCGCGGCTTGGATGCACATTTCGGCCATGGCTTCGGGCAGTTTGGCGATTTTTTGCGGTTCTGAGATCTTTATCGCTTTCTCGGCCCAATCGCTTAGCGGTGACTTTTTGGCAACCAGAGCCGCGATTTTACGCTTTCTAAACGGTACTAAAATAACATCTCCCACATGCGCCGTGCCCTCATCCAGCTCATAATCAAAAAAACAATGCCCATAGGGCATTTTTACAGCCGGAATAACTGAAATAAACATATTATAAAAACTAATTACTTACCGAAACAACGGGATATATTTTTTTACAGCTGATAGCGGATAGCCTATAGCCAAAAAGTCTAACTATCGGCCATCTGCTGATAGCTATAAGCTGATTTAAGCGATGTCAAACTTGGTGGTCATGTAGCCAACACCGAATGGAGCTTCATAACTTAAAACCTCCCTTGTAACATTCATCTTATCCATCATGCCGAGCAGTGTGCAAATCGGCCTGTAGCCGCATTGCCCGGAATTTTCGATAATCTCGGCGGGCATTGTTAAAAGCGGGGTAGGGTCTTCGGTTAATACATGCTGCTGTATCATTTGGTCAAATTTCGGACCTTCATCCGATGCTCCGCCGGGTGATTGAGCTGTCAATTTATGCGATAAATCCGCGCTGGCAATAACCGCGACGCGTCTCTTTTCCATATGCAGCACCCGTTTGATCTGCCTGCCGAATTCATAATGCGCTTTGCCGTCCATCATGGAAGGTGAAATCGGAAACAGCTTCCAATTTTGCAAGTGACGCGCGAGAAGCAAGATCGGAATCGTAAAACTGTAATCCAGCTCTTCGGCTGATGTGAGTGTAAACGGAATATCTTCTTCGCGCATTTTTCTATGTGCTCTGTCTATCAGCATGTAGTCGCTTTTTGCCTCAATCGTGGTCGAAAAATCACCAAAAGACTTTAGCGTACCCGTATAGTTGCCGGACATATTCGCCGAAAAAGCATCCGGATACCTCGGCCCGTGAGGCGCTATGATTACCAAAGTCTCGGGTTTTGCCAAATACATGGCTTGTTCAATTTGCGCGATAGCATCAACCGTGGTTTTTAGTTTTTCGCGCTGGTCTTTTCCTATGCTTTCAATGAGCAAAGGGGAGTGGGGGATGATTGCTCCAAAAACGATCATACGGAATGAAGATTAAAGTTTAAAGTTGCAAGTTTATCAAGAGTTGATTTGGTGGATCTTGATGAACTTGTCACTTGTCACTTGATGAACCTAAATTGTTAATTATCGCCTGTGATACCTCGGCCGTGTCCAGGTTCTCCACCGCCAGATTGGTTTGACCTACGGGATTGCTTTGATTATACGATAAAAGCACTCTGTCGGGTATGGTTACAATATTGTTCCATTTATAACCCATGGATAAAAATACATCTTCCGATGGGATGGGGCGTAATTCGCTTTCCTCAACAACAAACACATCGGGTCCGCTGCCTTTAACCAATTCACCATCTTTCAGCTTGTAAATACCTGCGTCGGCGTAACTGTTTATGGTGAGCGCCGGTACGCTTACTATGGGTCTGCGTGTAAAGTAAAGTTTCAAAAAGACCTCGTCTTGCAGGGCGTATTTCTTATTATTCTCAACATAATAAACCGTGGGCGACTCATTGGCTTTCACCAAAGCGCCCTGCGGAAAAACCGTTTGCTCGTTTATCGGAGCCGCGTCAGGCAAAATCGCCACATCTTCCGCGGGCACCTCGATAATATCATCCTCCGAAAAACCGAATTGCCTGAAAGTGGCCATATTCGCAATTCTGCGCTTACCGTCTGACGCATTTAGATAAATCGTGCCGTTCGGATCTTTTAACAACGCGAATTTGGGATATTTAACCGGGTCGCCGTCCGGATAAGCGGACAAATCCGTATCCGAACCCTCAATAATCTTATTCGGATCGGTCATTGATAATAAAACGGACGGAGAGGCGAATTTGCGTTTCTGTCCAAATTGAATCATGTAAGTTTCGCCGCTGGGCATTCCCTTTACGATTGTCCCGTTGGGATATTCTAACGAAAACCATTGTTTCCAGATCTTCCAAAGGTTTAGATTGCCGTGAATATGCGGTGTGTAACTGTAAAGCATGGCTGTTGCTTGATTTTTGGGAGTTACGACAATGCCGTCAATCTCCATTGTTATACCGATGCCTTTGCCGGCAATCGTCTTGCCGTATGTCAGTAATTGCATCAAGTACTTTTCTCTATGCTGGCGCGCCGCGTATTCCACTTGATTGGCAAAACCGCGAAAATCCTGAATTCTAGGGTCATCCTTGGAGCAAGAATCGCAAACTCCATAGCCCATGGCCCACGCCAACTGTCTTTCCGACGGCTCCGGATCTTCCACTAGTGATTGCTCTTTTTGCAAGAGTGCCAACAAATATTTGGGATTCATTTTGTAATTTCTGGAAACACGCCAAATCACATCAACCGCGGTCTTCATGTCTCCGTCAATATCTTCTACCATCAAATCCGCCAAAACGCCCTTGGAACGCGCGAAATTGACCAGATAATCATAACTCATCCCGTTTTCGTTAAAGATATCATTGTCGGATAATATTAAATCCGGATTAAATCCGATCTGGTCGATAACCAAGCCTGTTTCCGCATCAGCCTTGCCGGGAATGATTGGCACTGTTAAAGCGACGAGTAATAAAACTGCAAAGAGTCGCTTTAAATAATGTCTGGTTTTATTTATCATAAAAATATTGATTATTGCCTGCCCGCCGGTGCCGGACATGGCAGGCCGGGGGTTTGATAATTGATGATTCTGGTTGTTATAAACTAGCACAAAAACGCGAAAACATGTAGCATATTTTTATGAAAACACGGGGTATTTTGTGGATATCCGCGGCTGTTCTTATATTTGCCTTATTTTCTGTTTGGATCCGTCTGCCCCTGGTATCAAGTAATATCTGGATGAGCCCCGATGAAACCGCGAATATCATAACCGCAATCAACTTTTCAGAGCATGGTAGTTTTGGATATTCCTCTGAAATTACACAAAAATTCATCTGGGCACATCCCCGGAGTTTTGTTTTTGTGCCGGAAACCGGTTTAGTCGCGCCCATCGGATTTTTGGGCATGCCCCTCGTATTGTCATTCATATATAAACTATTCGGTTTGTTGGGTTTAAACTTTTTCGCCCCACTGTTGGCTTTAACCACGCTTTATCCTCTTTGGCGGGTCATGCCCAAAACCTGGCCCAAGCCCGTTAAGTTCATGTCTATCATTATCTGGATGAGCTTGCCCACCGTCATTCTCTATACAAATCGCGGAACGTTCCCTCAACTTACTCAACTGTGCTTGATGGTCTGGGCTTGGTTCTTGCTCACGCGAACATCTCGGCCAAAACTAGATGCGACCCTGGCGCAAAATTCCGAACAGGGAACTCCGAACGAATTTTCTACTAAGACCAAGATCAACTACCGGGAATTATTTAATAAATTTAGTTCGCCGATCGCCGGCATATTGTCCGCTTTGGCGCTAATAATCCGCCCGGTTGAGGCTATTTGGATTATTCCGGTCATTATTTTCGCCTTCATCCAACGCACAAAGCTCGGAGTTCGGAGTTCGGAATTCAGAGTTCGTCCTCTATTAGTTTTTATCATCCCATTCATTCTTATCCTCCTTGTGAGTGCCAAGCTTGGCGCGGATACTTATGGCAAGTGGTTTGTCAGCGGATATCAGATCCGCCCGATAACAACGAACTACGAACAACGAATTACGAACAACGATCTCGACCAAAATAAAGAGGACGACGTGGGCGTTCAGGTTGCGCATAGCGATTCGGTATCATTTTTCGACACACTGCCGTTCAGTTTTCATCCTCGGCACATCTGGTGGAATATTAAGAATTACTATTTTTGGCTGCTATTGCCCTGGACGGTTTTGGCTTTAGGTTCAATCCTTATCCTTACCAAAGAAAAAGTCTGGCAATCGGAAAATAAATGGGCGCTGGCCGCGGTTATTTGGCCGGTAATCGCCACCACATTGTTTTATGGTAACGGCATTTATCAAGATCATGTGCGTTTAAACGAAGTCAGCTTGGGAAATTCATTCTTGCGCTACACCTTGCCCGTATCCATAGCTGTCGCGCTATCGGCCGGCTATGTCTTTTCCAAACTATGGCGGCCGTGGTCAACAAAAATTTTCGCTGTCTGCTTAACGGCCGGACTTGCCGTTTACGGCATGTGGATTGCCGTAGCCGGTTATGACGAAAGCCTGATTTACATTGAACAAGAATTATACTCATACCGCCAAGTCCGCGCGGCCGCGCAAAAAGATTTTCCGGGTCACGGCATCATCCTGTCCGACCGGTCCGACAAGATTTTCTTCCCTGTTGTAAGCGCCGTCTCTCCCATGCCATCGCACGAACAGATAAATATTTTGCAAAAAGAGAGCCCGGACTTGCGTCTCTATTTGCCCACGCAAGACAGTCAAGGTATAGAGGATTGGGAAAAACAAGGCTTTATCCTGCGTCCGGTATTCACAACAGGTAATCAAACATTGTATGATGTGTACTGACGTCCTTCAAACTCAAAGTCCTTCAAGCTGAAAGTTTTATCGTGTTTAATTGGATTCGTTGAGTATTGTCGCTTGGCTTGACTTGTCCCGCGACCAGTTGACCGTAGGTTGAAGCTTTACACGTAGTGGGACGGACTCATACTTTCCCTATGTCGCTCGCATCCATTAACATTCCCAAGCCGGTCGCTTATATATTTGCTCTTGTACCCTGGTTGATCGGCCTTGGGGTTGTCTTATTTGTCATCAGCCTAAGATTCCCGGCATCGGGTATTTTTTACGCTGAAACCGATTTATCCGGCACAAGCGCCTTTATCTACCAATTCCTGCCCGCAGAGCGCACTATCGTCGCCGAAGGTGATGAACTGGACTTCATCGGACAGCGCATGATCGAAGATCCGGTTTACATAAATGCCCGCACGCCCGGCCCTTACGCGCACGTTGATGTGGAGATGGAAATGCGCGTCTTTCATCAGCCTTTGGTGGAGTTTGGTATTGTGCGCGACAAAGCCGGAACTCAACTGGATATGATACCTTGGTATTCGGCCATGCTTGAATCAGATGATTGGCGGCAGGTTACATCCCCGGGCGGTACGAACGGTTTTGTTGCCGGGCAAACACCGGCTTCACGTTTGGATGAACTGGACACCCGAAATCTTGCTGTCTGGTTAACTACCACGACTTCGCCGATTATTGCCGACCCCTATTCCACAACCACGCAAACTTTTGAAGTTTCTTTGCGAGGTCAGCACGATTTTTGGGTGGTTCCGGCCGGCGGCCGCATCGACATTCAGCTTGAAATTCAGGATGTAAATCGCAGCCGCAGCGGAGGTTTGCTGGCTATCGAAATAAGCATAAACGATGAAGTGATTAAGTACGACGCGGTTCCGGCCAGCGGTTCCAGAGATGCGGATTACGGCAATCGCATTCCTGTCAACATTGAAATGAATAATCTTGATCCGGGCGTCTATCGTATTCGTTTGCTGGCCGATGACGATATTTTTATACGGGAGATACAAACCACAAACCCGCGTTTTGTAATCGGACCGCGCCTCAACATAGGGGATGTGGTTGGCTACTTGGAAGAACCGCGGCCTTTTACCGCCATAACCAATG
>WJLP01000037.1 GCA_014728435.1 Candidatus Uhrbacteria bacterium | reverse complement strand
GCACATATTTCTGGGACGGATTTGCCGTATTTTTCTACTTGCAAATACCACCTAAAGCGCATCTCTCTGGATGCTGATATTGGGGAACCTGGCATAATTGGCTTAGTTAACCTTAGTTACCCTTAGATGCCTAGATAGTTAACCTTAGAGGTTAACTGTACAGGGGATTGACAATTTAGTAAAAAAATATACTATAAAAAACAAACACCTGACTTTAACTGAGAGGAGTTGGCATGAATGTGCGTGAATTCAAAGATTTGGTTCTGCAACGAGCCGGTGTAGGTACTCATTGGGATTTTCTCTTGCCTGAATTCAGCCAAGGTGAATTCCAAGGACCGAGAAACGTTCTTTGGGAAAAATTAAACCACATTGGTTCGCGCGTATACTTGGTTCAGCGCGATGACTCAGTTCTCGATGTCGATGCCCAAGTGGTGTTGGAACCGGAAGAAGAGGCTGAATTGCTACGAGAGCTAGAGCAGTGCCTCTGAGGTTATTCACTGTTCTATCCGCAGTAGACTCTTAATTAATAGAGTCACAGTTACAAGCTTCTCTCTGCCCTTATTTTGCATTAAAAACTTATTGAAGTGCGAAGTAAGGGTTTTTTATATAGTAAAAATCCTCCCATGAGATCAGGAGGCTTTTTGTTTTAGCTTGCCGCTAAATGTAATTCTACAACCATCGAGCGCCGCTGCCCAAAGGCGCAGTTCATCAAAAGCTTCAATAGTCAACGTTCCACCGCCATACCCTTCGCCGGAAAAAGCGTTTTGAAGATATACGGATACAAATCCTTTCTCGCATAAGAGATCGGAAAAACAAGCCAGGTCAATCTCTTCATTTCTAAGAACAGCATTACAAAATTCGGCAAGTGTTTTGAAAGGTGCATTATGTTTTTTTAAACGTATACCCGAACTCTTTGTGTTCATGACTTTTCTCCTCGTGCATATATTAACAGATCATCACTATATAAAAAAGAAACGCATAAAACGTTTGATTATCCATAGGCAATCTTCAAATCCAACCATCTCTTGCCAACTCCAAATTTTAAAACAAACTCTTCTCGCTTTAAGCTTCGTAACAAGTTTTGTAAACTTTAATCGATACTTCTGGTTTTTATCCTCCATCGAATCGGGTCGACCAACACTGAATTGATCGGTGGTGGGGCTAGCCCCGCCTTGGCAGGGCGGCCTCACGCACCCTCCGGGCAGAGCCCTCCGGGCGGCGCCCCATGCGTACATATTAGTCATAATTTTTCAGGATCTATAATATTAAACAATCCTCTCTCAAGGTGTCTACGAAGTTTATCGTGACTTCTCTTATACTCTTTTTCTAGTAAAGGAGCGTGGGTTAGATCATCTACCACACGATAGGCAATAAGCAATATTGGTCTTCTGGAACGTGTAGATTTTACTAAGCCAGACTGATGTTCTCTTATGCGTCGATCGAGATTATTTGAAGAACCGATATAATTCTTATCATCCTTAAGACTTTTGAGAATATAAATATAGCCAACATTATTATTCATGGTAGGAGTTTGCATGTGGCTATGATATTGGCTTCTGACTAAAAAAGCCACCCTAAGTGACTTTTTTATTGGTCGGGCTAGTGAGACTTGAACTCACGACCTCACGCACCCCATGCGTGCGCGCTAGCCAACTGCGCCATAGCCCGATTCGATAGATGATTAGTTTTTTAGTTTGCACCTCATGGTCGCCTCAGGCGACCGCTAGCCAACGGAGTTTAGTCGTCCTTTGGCGACCCATAGCCCAACTTGCTATATGATTTGTGGCATAGTTATCTCATATTTTGACAAAATTTTCAAGTTTAATAAAAACACATAGAAAATTTGCTTATAATCTATCTTTTTCTGATATAGTATAAGGCGTAATTTCATCTTAACCTAGCTATTAAATATATCAATTCCTTTCAATGCAGTTATGGTTTTCCACATAGCCTCTTGCCAAACCCTTGATTTTATTGGCTATAATGCTTGCGTCTCAAATAATACTCAAGTATACTTGTTCACATATCACATAGCACGTACCGCATATCTCATAAAAAGTTCCATGATATATGTTCCATGATATGTGAAAAAAACATAATTCATAATTCATAATTCATAATTTTTTATTACGTTATGCCAAAAATGACCAAGTCACAAATGCTGACTGCGCTTGCTGAAAAGTGCGACATGCCCAAAAAAGATGTAGCCACTCTCTTGGAAGAGATGACGGAGATGGCCTATAAAGAAGTCAAAAAGAATGGTGAGTTCACCATCCCGGGCGTCGGCAAACTCGTCAAAGTAAACCGCAAAGCTCGCATGGGTCGCAACCCGGCCACCGGCGAAGAAATTAAGATCCCGGCGAAAACAGTAGTCAAATTCCGCGTTGCCAAAGCCGCCAAAGACCCAGTTTTGTAATCAAACGTAAAAATAAACAAACCTCCGTAAACAACGGAGGTTTTTATTATCAGCTAGAAGCCGGACGCTATAAGCTGTATAATATGGCTATGTCCACACCGGCAACCAAAACAAAAACCACGGCAAGGTCACTGCCGCATCAAGTATCACCCAAACTATCATTGCGCCCGTCTCCCAAAGAACTGGAAGCGGTTTTAGACGAATTCGGCCACAAGCTGGTCATGAAAGCCTCGGACGAATGCCGCGTCCTTCCTCACATCCTCCACCTTATCGGCAAGGGCGGGGAGCATATTGTTTTTGAAGATTTGCGTTTTCCCAACTATGTTCTCAAAGTCGATTTTATCGAAAGCCTGCCCGTACTCTATGCGCAAACCAAAGGCGGAGAAGAAATAACCAAAGCTATCACCGATATCAAGCATAAAGCCGATCAACATCGTGGTCGTATAAAAGGCTTGCAGTCTTATTTTCTGCCCGGCCAAGTACCCATTGAAATGGTTTTCGTTAAAGAACTGCCTTTAAGCCAAAAATTGGTTCAAGCCGTGCTCCGTGACCGCAATATCGAAATTCCAAAAAAACTAGCAGTTCCCGAAAAACTGCCGGTTCTTTGCACGCTCCAGCGCAAGATCGAATTGCCTAAAAAAGAAAATCGCATCGACGTCTATTCCAGCTATGCCGAATTAAATCGCACCATCAGCCTTGATAACTACACCGAGGGCCACCGACTGCTCGCTTCCGCCAAAACTATCGGCCCGCAAACACGCGAGGCCAGAGAAAAAATAATCGGCAACATCTACCCGTCACTGAAAAAAATCTGCAAACTCATACAAAAAGACGATAATTTGCGCCTGGCCGTCCAAGATTATGTAAAACGCGCCATGAAGTACTCGGCCGACACCAATGAAATCATCGATATGGCCGGCGGAGGAAATGTGATGTTTTTAAGGCGCGAAACTCAAATTTGGCAAGCGTTTTTAATGGATGCTCTCTCTCCCGCTGAACTTAATTTTGACCTTATACGCAAATCGTCGCTACTCATCAAGCACAATCAAGACATCGATATTCGCACAAAAGCCAATACGCTAAATGTCATCAATTACATCAGATTTGCCAACGCTCTTGCCATGATATCCGGCATCTCAACCCGCCTCGAAGTCCCGGGCATGGTTGATATCCCGGCCCGCCTCTGGCACGAAGGCTTGATGATCGAAAAATATTTGGATGTTTATACACCGAAAAAAGCTTCTAACCGCTAGCTTATGGGTGATAAGCTAAATCGTTTATCGCTTAGTGATTGACACACAGGGCTATAGTCAGTAGTATTACGTTTATATTGGAAATTTCTGGATTTTTAGATTTGAAATTTGATTTAGGACGTTTAGCTCAGCTGGTTAGAGCGTTCGATTCACATTCGAAAGGTCGGAGGTTCGAGTCCTCCAACGTCCACCACGTAAAAAGCCGCCCATTGTTCTAAGCGGCTTTTTAAGCGCCTCATGGCCCGGCGCAACGGATTTTATAAGGCTTACAGCACTTATGGTCGCGGCTTCAATCAAGGGTTAATCATCTTAACGGCAAATATAATTTATCAGTCGTTTAATTATACGAATCAAGGTTGTATTTGGCTAAGTTTTTGGATGTGCTATAATAAGAATGCCCTTCCTATGAAAAAAGCAACACCCAAAAAGCGCGTAATAAAAAAACGCGCTAAAGCAGCCAACAGCCCCTCACCCTCCAACCGGTCCAAATGCGCCCCCTGCGGCCACGCGGATTGTAAGGATAGGTGCCGTGTTCGTTATATTGGCCCCACCACGCATGTACGCGACCACCACATTTTGCATGCGGCTCGTGGCATTTCACATGTTTGGCCCGCTGTTATTATCGCCGGTTTGGCTATTGTGCTCACCGGTGCCATCGCATACCACGCGGCCAATGCCCAAAACCAACAAAATGAGCAAGAATTGGTACAAAGCTCAACAGAGCAAATACTAAACAAATTGGATAGCTTAGAAAATCGAATCGACGTTATGGAGCGGGATATCGAAGGGTTATTTCGCGCGCAAAATAATAATGAAGCAACACCGGATTCGGTCTTTCCACCACTCAATTAGGCAAAAATCCACAATTAAGCGGCGAATAGGTAAATTGCAAAGATTCTCCGCTTTTGCTATTCTCTATACGCACTGGGGATGGCGGGCGAGTTCTACGAACGTGTTCTGGCGAGGATACCGTTCGAGATCTCACCCGCCATCCTTTTTTGACCTTGATTTTCTTGATTTCTCCTTCGCTAGCGCTCAGGATAATTCCCTTGATTTAAATTAATGAAGGGATTTTTTATATATAATTTGTTTGATGCTTGTATTTACTTGGTCAAATTTGGTAATGTTTTGAAGTATGTCGATTAGTCGCAACGAGCACAAACGCATCTCTCCTATGGGAGGTACAAGAGAGGAGCGCGTAGAAAAAATCATGAATGCCCGCTGGTCGGATTTAGAAATCGTTTTAGAATCTATCGACGACCCGCATAATATCGGAGCTATCCTTCGTACTTGCGACGCAGTCGGAGTTGGCCATGTTCATTTGTTATACCCTAAAGGCAAGCCACCTCGACTAAAAGAAATCCGTTCCGACTCAGCGGCCTCGGCGGCCAAATGGCTCAAGATCACCAAGTGGACTTCCATTCAAGACCTTGTACAGGATCTTAAATCACGAAATTTAACCAT
>WJLP01000036.1 GCA_014728435.1 Candidatus Uhrbacteria bacterium | reverse complement strand
GGTTGGGCTTGATAAACGTTTATCTTTAATTAAAGTTTGATAAAAAATCGGCACCATTATCAAAGTAAGCACTGTGGCAAATAAAATGCCAAATACAATCGTCCAAGCCAAGTCCGCCCACATTTCATTTGCAAATGCCAACGGCAAAACACCAAATGCAGTGGTAATCGAGGTTAGAATAATCGGCTGTAAGCGTTCATTCGCCGCGGTAATTATGGAATCCACTTTTTCTCTCCCTGTTCCCATATGATAATTAATCCTGTCAATCAAAACAATCGAATCATTCACCACCACTCCCAGCAAAGCCACGATTCCAATAAAACCCGGGAATGAAAAATTCCTGCCCAATAGCGTTAAACCCGCAAATACGCCAATCAGCGACAATGGCACGATAAACAAAATAATAAACGGTTGTTTAAACGATTGGAACTGTAAAACCAACAACAGCAGAATCAACAGCACACCCACAATCATCGCATAAGCCAAACTGATATAAGATTCCGTGATATCTTCTGTTTCACCGCCATACTCAACACGCACATTTGCCGACAATTCCACGTCATTCACCTCGCTTTGCAGTTTCTCTACAATATCAACTATTGGCACATCCTCTCTGTTATAAGCTTGTACGCGCACTACCCTTTCCCTGTCCTTGTGCTTAATAGCGGTTACGGTTGATTGCAATTTCATTTCCGCCAACTCGCCAAGGGCCACCATACCTCTAGGTGAACTGAGCATCAAATTTTGCAACTGTGCCGTACTTCTCGGCACCGACCTGCAGATTGTTACTTCATCCCGCCTTTCCAACAATTGCGTGGTTTTATCATTCAAGCATTCATCTTCCCTAAAATCCAACCGTACAACTATGGGAGTTTCATCGCCGTCGCGCAAAATCTTAATCGAATCATCGCCAAAAACAGCCATACGCAATTCTCCCGCAACCTGGCTCGCGGTTAAACCGTAATATGACAATTTGTCCCGCTTGAGCTCAAAATAAAATTCACCCGTGCCGGTTTCAATATCCGTAGTAATCTCTTGCGCTCCATCAATCGTTTCCAAAGTGCGCGCAATCATATTGGCCGTGCTTTCCGCGTCCGTTAAATTATCTCCATACACTCTAACCTCAATCGGCGCACCCGTGGGCGGACCGGCCGAAATTTCCTGAACCTCAACATCAGCCTCCGTTATTCCGGCAATCTTTTCACGAAACTTTTCCGAAATTTCATACGACTTCTTATCTCTGCCGTCTTCGGGTTTAACCAAATTCACTGTAATATTGGCTTTATTCGCGCTATCCGCGCCCGCGCCCGAAAAACTAAAACTCATTCCTTCACTGCCCAAAACAGTTACATAATTATCTATATAATCGAGCTCGCGGATCTTTGCCTCAACCTGCTGTGTAATTCTTCCCGTTTCTTCCAAAGTGGTGCCCACCGGAGTTTCAATTTTAACCATAAAAAAATCCAAATCAATCGATGGAAACAGCTCCACTTTAAGCCATCCCAACGGAATAAAAGAAAAGGCAAGTAACATCAAACCGAACATACCGACAACCCAGCTCCACCTGCGTCCGCGCGATGGCAATACCCTGGCAAGCTTGTCCCTATGCCAACGCGATAAAGGTTCCACCAAATAACTCAACCATGGCTTGCTTACCTTTTTTTGCTTTAATACTTTAAAACAAAAAACCGCGATCGCCGGCAAAACAAATAAAGCGACAAATAATGAAGCGAATAAAACAACTGTAATAGTTATAGGCAGATGTTTAATATATTCACCCATAATACCAGACATCATGGCCATGGGGGCGAACACTGAAACCGTTGTCAGCGTACTTGTGATAAGCGGAGCTTTATACATCTTCACCGACAGCCACGCCGCCTGCCTTGCCGACATTCTATTCTTGTAAATATTGTCGTGAATGCCCTCCATAATCACAATCGACGTATCCACAATCAAGCCTAAAGATAAAATAAGCGCGAATAAAGTCAACGAATTCAACGTTTCGCCCACCGCCAACAAACCGCCAAAACCGATGGCAAAAATAAGCGGTATGGATAAACTGGTTAAAAATGCCTCTCTGAAACCCAAAGCCAAAAACAAAACAATAAAAATAATGGCTATTGTCTGCAATCCGCTTGTACCCAAAGTCTGTATATCATCCCTGATAAATACCGAATAATCATTGGCCACAAACACATCAACTCCGGGGGGCAATACCTCTTCCGCGAACTTGTCCAAACGCGCGTTGGACGCATCCACCATATCCAAAATATTTCCGCCCGCCTGTTTAAAAACTTCCAAAGTCACCGAAGGCTTACTCTCCCCCGTCTGTGCCTGATACACCGAAGCCTCGCTGTTGGCCGGCGCAAAATACTCCCTCACCTGCGCAATGTCGCGCAAAAAAATATTTTCTCCTTTTACATTGGCCACAGGCATGGCCAAAAGATCTTCCGGGCTTTCAAATTGGCCTTTCACCGAAGCTTGATAATAATAATCATTCAGTAAAAAAGAACCTATCGGCAAATCCGAATGGTTGGAACGAATCTGTTGCATAACCTGCCCGATAGACAAGCCGTATCCTTCCATTGCCGCGATATCAACATAAACCTGCATCTGCTTTTCCTCTATACCGTATAAAGTTACTTTCGAAACCTTGGATGTTTGCTCCAATTCGCTCTGCAATTGCTCGCCATATTTCTCCAAATCCTCCGGCGGGATATCCCCCAAAAGTGAAATGGTCAAAATCGGAAAATCATCCATGCGGATTTCGGTTACGGTTGGGTCCGTGGCATCTTCCGGCAAATCCGCTTTGGCATTATCCGCCTCTTCTCGCAACTTACTGATTGAATCATTCAAATCCGCGTCCGCCTCAAACTCAACCGTAATGGATGATAACCCCTCAAGCGAGGTCGATGTTATTTCTTTCACATTATCCAAACGTTCCAACTTTTCCTCCACTTTGTCGGTAACCAACTTTTCCATGTCAGCCGGCGACGCGCCCGGGTAAGCAACCGACACAACCGCAATCGGAATCACAACTTCAGGATCCGATTCCTTGGGAATCTGTGTTAAACCGATGGCTCCCCAAATAGTTACCGCGAGCAACAATAAAACCGTTATTCTCCAGCGGTTAACAAAAAAAGCCCACGCGGTTTTCCCGAATTCTTCAGCCTGCGCCACTAACATGTCTCTTGAAACCATAATTTACAACGTATTTCCGAACTTATTTCAGGATCTGATTGTATTATCACCACTCCACACCCTTTACCAACACACCCTCTTCTTCAATAATCCTGCCGCCTTCAATGATAACCTCAACTCCGGGCGCGAGCCCTTCCGCAACCTCAACCTCGTCACCTTTCAATTCACCCAGTTCAACAACGATTTTTTTGGTTGCATCATCCTCAATTCCCCACACAAAACTTTCTTCAGCATTTAAATGCACGGACGCGATCGGTACAAAGACTTTTTCATCTTTAGCCGTGTCAGTTTCCGTAAATTCAACTTCCACAAATTGTCCGGGCTGTAATTCCAACTCTTCCGCCACAACCTCAACCGCAAACTTTTTGGTCTGTTTGTCAGCACCCGGCGCGATCGAAATTATTTCACCGCTCTTGCCATTCAAACTAACTTTATCGCCAACCTTAATGCGATTAACATCATCTTCCGTCAACTGCACCTCCACTTTTTTCGTTTCCGGATTCTCCACAACAACCAACGCCGTACCCGGATTCACCTCATCACCCAGATTAACCGGTACCGAAGCCACCCTGCCCGCAAACGGCGCACGCACCGTAAGTTTGTCTATCTGCAATTTAATCTGATCCACCGCGTCTTGCGCGGTTAAAAGCGCGTTCTTGGATGACAATACCGAAAGATTACTTGATTTCTTGGCGTTTTCATAAGACAGTCGCGCGGTATTCACATTCGCGCGGGCGTTATCCTCGGCATTTTTCAACTGTGCTAAAGTGGCTTCATGTTGCTTCTCCGCGTTAATCACTGTTTGCGATTTATCACCCTGCTGCTGCTTGGTGCTTGCCAATGCTTTTTCAGCCGAAGCCACTTGTGCTTTAGCGCCGGCCAAACTCGCCGCATTTCCCGCAATCGTAGTTTCCAAAGTTTTATTGGCTGATTCCATGCCCGAAATACCGCCGCGCACCATAGCCAAACTTTGTGAAATAGATTGAATATAGCCGGATAACACCTGTTGCGGCAAAGCTGTTGACGGATCTGTTAAATTTAAAACCATCAAAGTTTTATCCAACGCGTCTTCCACCTTCTTAGCTGTGTCATGTGTTGATTCATAAGTGTCTTCCATTGCCACGTAAGCATCTATAGCCGCCTCCAGCTCCGCTTCCGCGTCTCTTTTCTCAGCCTCACCCCTGCGGCCGATCGCATCTCTATACAACCCCGCGCTTCCGCGAAATAAAGGCGACACTTCTAACAATTCATTAGCCGTATTCAAACCGTTAAACATATCGGTCTTCAGCGACCTGATCGTATTTGCCAAAGCGGTTTCCGCGGTCTGCAAATTCGCCTCATTTAACGACTTTGTTTTTTCCAAATTTTCTTTAGCCGAGTCCAAAGCCGTGGCCGCGGAATCCGTTGAAAGATCAACATTTAGCTTGGCCGACTCCAAAGCCTGCTCTGATTGAGATTTTAATATTTCATTCTGCGCCAATGTGTTTTGCAAATTCATCTCCGCGGTTTCCAATCTCAATCTTTCAATTTCCGCGCTATTTCCCGAAACCGATTGCGTTGTAGCAAAGCTTAATTGCGCATTAGCCAGCATTATTGCCGCGTTTTGATAACTCGTGTTCAGGGTATCCGATTGCAACTGAACCAAAACTTCGCCCTTCTGCACTTCATCGCCGGGGCGCACGTTAACCTTGGTAACGCTTGCACGCGACTCTGCCGGCAGGGTTGCCGACTGTCCCACTTGCACATTTCCTGTTATAGTAAAGGCATATTCCATGCCCTTGCCGACCGTTTCCGTCTTAACCGGATAAGCAAAAACCTGCGGCTCCACATCTTTTCGAGGCTCTTTACCTTCACCGTTCATCACAATAAAAACCACCCCCGCAATGCTTATGGCGAGCGCCGCGATCAAAATTGCTTTGTAGTGTCTTTTCATAAAAATATATACGTAATTCTCCGCTTGCCTGTTTCGCATTCGGAAGAAAGAAAGTTTTATCACAAATTGTTTTCAAAGTCAAGTGAGGCGACAAAAAATTATTGCAAATTATTAGCTAAAATAAGCTAAAAAATAACATATGAAAATTCATACTTTTACACTTGGTTTTATCGGCCTAGTACTCACTTTCTACATTCTCTTCATTGGCAAGGCCATCATCATTCCTCTCGTCATTGCCATAATCGTTTGGTATATCATAATTGCCTTAACCGATTTTTATAAAAAAATAGGCGTAGGCTCCTGGAGCATCCCGCATTGGTTTGCCTTAACAATGTCACTGCTTACCTTTGTTATCATCGCTTGGCTCTTTGTGGGCTTTGTCAATTCCAACGTCAGCGAAGTCATCGAAGCCGCACCAACTTATCAAGCCAAATTTCAATACCTGATAAACGATCTGAACAACCGTTTCAATCTGGAAGAAAAAATCACGTTTCAACAAATCAGCGAATACATCAACATTTCAACCCTGGCCACAACAGCCGCCGGTATCATCACCACTGTCGCGGGCTTCATGAGCATGATCATCATCTACGTCCTCTTTTTGTTGCTCGAATACCATACTTTCGACTGGAAAATCAAAGCCCTGTTCCCCGACAAAAAACGCCGCAAAGAAACCAAAGAACTCATCGATAAAGTCGCCAAAGATATTAACACTTACATCAGAATAAAGACTTTTATCAGCCTACTGACCGGTATTATTTGTTACATCATTCTTCTGGCTATGGGTATCCAATTTGCCGGTTTTTGGGCGGTACTGATTTTTGTCCTAAATTACATTCCCAACGTCGGTTCATTAATAGCCGTAACACTTCCCACTCTCTTTGCCGTAGTCCAATACGATATAACGCATGCGCTGATTGTGGGTATTCTGCTGGTAGCTGTCCAATTCACGGCTGGCAACTTTATCGAACCGCGCATGATGGGTAAATCATTGAATCTAAGCCCGCTCGTTATTATCATCTCACTGATTGTTTGGGGTTCAATCTGGGGCATCGTAGGCATGTTCCTCTGCGTACCAATTATGGTTATCTTAAACATCATTCTGGCCAAATTTGACTCAACTCGCCCAATCGCCATCCTCCTCTCGTCCAAAGGAAAACTCGAATCCTGAAGCAAATTACAAGGACACGAGAAACAAAGAGTCTAAGCGATAGCTTGGTTTCTTTGTTTCTCAGATTCTATATTCCTATTTGGATTATTAATTATTGACACTTAGTGTAATTCTTGCTACAAAAACTCTACCGAAAGGGGGCTTTAATGCTCGTCAAATCTCAAGTTCTATCACAATTTACAGAACTCGTTTGCGGATTTTCCACTGCCGCGGACGGCAATATGTCTTACAAAAAGGGCGATCCTGAAGCTGACGCCAACAACCGCGCCTTCTATGCCAAACTCGGGATTGATCCTGATAAGTATCAAATCTTAAATCCCGAGCTCCGCCACGGCGGCAATGTCGCGGTAGCCAAAACGGCACTGCTGAAAAAAGGTTATACGGAAATCAACATGTACAGTTCTGAGGTCATGGTTTTCGAGAAAGGCCCTCTCAAGTACACATCAGCCCGAGACGCCCTGCGCGGCATCGACGCTGTTATGAGTAACAGGACGAGATGCCTGCTAACCATCCGCCCGGCCGACTGCGGACCGCTTTACATATATGATCCTTCAAAGAAAGCTTTCGGTCTCATCCACTGTTCCACGGCCAGTTTGTTTTCCAAAATCATCGAGCGCGGCATCAACATGATGCGCGGGTACTTCGGTAGCCAACCCGGCGACATTCATTGTTACCTGGGCCCCGGCATCAGTTACGATGCTTATGAACTTTGCACAACAGGCCTCTACCACAGAATCCTGCGCGACGAAATGAGCATGGAGCAGGCAATAGCTTACGACCCTAAAGGCCACGTCAAAGCTGAGCTGCAGAAATCGGGTATCCCAAAACAGCACATCGAAATAAGCCCGCTTTGCACCGCCTCACCCGATGCCCTATTCTTCTCCAATCACCGCGATCAAGATCCCCGCCGTCACATCGCGGTTATCGGATTACGCTAACTCAAAAAACCAACCAATCAGTTGGTATTTTTAATCCACAGAAACTTTCGTTGAATTAATAACCGTAATCTCTAATCCTTAATCGATATTCAAAATTCGGAATTCGCAGTTCGGAATTCTGCGCCATGGGCGCGTCCGCCTTTGGCGGAAGAGTTCGGGGTCATTATTTCAAATTATCCCGTCCCCACTTTAAAGCTTTACTCATCCACTCCAACTCATCTAGCATTTCATCAACTCTTTTAAGAACAGACTCATCCTGCAATACACCATCCTCGCTAAACATCTTTTGTACATGAGAAACATTCAAATCCCGAAACGTTACCGCAAGCCCCAACTCGCGCACCACACCAACCAACTGTTCTATAACCCTGCATCCGCCAAATCCCCCGGCCGAAACTCCGCATAATGCCACCGGTTTATGAATATACTCTTTTAAAAGAGTATCCAATGCCATCTTCAAACTCCCCGGATACCCGTGATTATATTCGGGTGAAACAATAATCAATCCATCAGCCTTCACAATCGCATCCCGCCATTTCGTATTCTTATCCTTAATAGCTTGACCTTCATCATCCAAGGGGAAGTTAAAATCTCGCACATCAAATAATTCCAATCCCAGATAATCACGATCTTTCGCGTGCGCAGTAATCATTCGTGCGACATGTTCGCTATACCGCCCTTCTCGTGTCGTACCTAGTAAAACTGGTATATATAATTTATCAGTCATAAAACTTTTGTTAATATTAATTACATTTATCTTACACGATAAGACCCAATCTAAAAAATCCACCCTTCCCGTTCGAGCCGCATTGGTTATTGAAGATTGGTAATTGGTTATTACAAAAACTCGCTTAAGCGAGTTTTTGTTGTGGTGGACCTTGTGGGATTCGAACCCACGACCCCCTGCTTGCAAAGCAGGTGCTCTAGCCAACTGAGCTAAAGGCCCTTGATTAAAACTTCAAACTTGAAATTACAAACTAGAAACTTTTACCAAATCTTCACAAATATCAGTAAACCTATCTTGCACGATGTACGATGTACGAAGTACGAAATACAATGTACGATTATTAAGTGCCCGTATAATACAAAAACTGACCTTTTACGTCAAGTACCGCACAACTCTTTATACTTTATACTTTTAACTTGTAACTTCATCAATATGCCCGCCATTCTCCCTCCCAACTGCACCGAAGTCTACAAAGGCTTCATGTTCAATATTTTCCAATGCCCCATGAGGCAATTCGACGACTCGACTAAAACTTTCGAATACATGGTTCGCCAAGACAGCGTAACCATTATTGCCTTTTTGGACCCGGAAACCATCATTCTAACCGAACAAAAACAGCCCGGGCGGCCTGATCCTTTTATCGACTTCCCCGGCGGCAGAGTTGACGAAGGCGAAACTCATGAGCAAGCGGCATTGCGTGAATTCAAAGAAGAAACCGGCTATAGAATCGGCCGCATCATGCCTCTTTGGAATATGCACCTCATGGGCTCAACTCGTTTTGAAAAAACTTTTTACATCGCTACGGATCTGAAAAAAATAAGCGACAGCAAATTGGACGGTGGTGAAAATATAAGAGTATTCAGTGAATCTTTAGTCGATGTATCCAAACGTTGCGCCAAATACGAACTGCGCCAACTCGGCGGCATGCTCTGCATATTAAATATAATCCACGACCCCGAAACCAACCAAAAAATCATGTCGTGGCTAAAAACCTAATCCGGCTCAACGATTAAATGATTGCAATGGACTGGTAGTAAAAAAATTTGCCTGGAAGTCACACTTTCTTTATACTTACTGTAATATGAAAAAAATCTGGTCGGTTTTATTATCCATCCTTTTGGGTGCGCTGGTTGTAGGCATTGGTACCGGATATTTTTTATATCTCGCCAATAAAGATCGCCAAACGCTGGCCGCCGAAGCCAACCGCGCTAAGCTTGAAGCGCGCGAAGCCATGCAAGCCAGCCAGCAAGCTATCGAAGAAGCTAATAGCAAGTTACAAGCCGCTAACGAGCAAGTATTAAAAGCCGAACAAGCTCTCAAAGCCTTAAAAAACCAACAAGCCCTGCTTAAAGACGCTGAACCTCTAATTAAACCGTCGAACAAAAATCTGGAAGGCTGGACATCGCACATCTCAACCTCGCATGGTGTATCTCTTTTTACGCCCCCGGGTAATACCGCGAAAGTCAATAACGATATAGAGCTATCCATCAAAAAGGAGGATGGCGAATCGCCTTGGCTTAAAATTAACAATTACTCGTCTGCATTGGAGAAAGATTATACCGCTACCATGTCCAGCTCCACGGAGGTCGCGTATTTTATAGATGGCAAACTGGTCGCCGGAATATCCGGCAATGATAAAGAAACGCAAAATAAAACCGCTCTCTTAAAAATTTATGAAAACGGCACCAGTACAAAGATTTTCTGGATAAAAACTCCTCCGAAATTTAAACTTAATACTTGGTCGCGTGAACAAACGAGCTCAATTGAAAATATTCTAAGAACTATTGAATTTGAAAAATAATTTATAAACAGTTTTACACAATAAGCGAATATAGATCGCTTTTTTTATTTTTAAAAATTTTTTTGTGGATAAAAATATTTTTTAATTAATTATTTTAATAAAAAAAGTACAATAAAAAAATAATTAAAAAAAATACTTCATAAACATATTGATTTTATTGGGTAATAACACTTTTTAAAAAAATCAAAAAATATTTACT
>WJLP01000035.1 GCA_014728435.1 Candidatus Uhrbacteria bacterium | reverse complement strand
GACTTAAGTATTTTAAAAGTCTCCTCAACCATCCTGTTAAACCCAAGCACCCCCGGCAACTGGTGCCTATGATTTGTACGATGTACGATGTACGATATACGATTGATTTCTTCGATCCAAGCTTGCTTGTTTAAATACTCAGCAACGGAAATTTGGCCAGGGAAAAGCTCTGCGATCTCGGGATTGCCTCCTTTGTCGCTAACGATACATGGTAAACCCATACTCGCAGCTTCGACTACGACGTGCGGGAAGCCTTCGTAGCCGGTTGGCAATACAAAAAGATCAGCTGATTGATAAAACTCGGTCAGGTCTTTACGGCTAAGCTTGCCAAGCCATGCGACTCTATCTGACACACCAATTTCTTCTGCATGTTTTTTCCATGATTCTAAACTTGGCCCATCCCCGGCAACTGCGAGAACATATTCTTCTGGTAGATCCTTTATACAATCGCATAAAAAGTCGCCACCCTTCCAAGGAACAGCTCTAACTGCTGTAAGTATGAGTTTACGATCTCCTAACTCGTGCTTTTTTCTTAGCTCTTCGCGCGATGCAACTTCGGGTAGAGGTGAGATACTGTTATAAACAACGTTGATCTTATCAGATTCAACTCCCCACTTTTCGACAATAGTTTTTAAATACTTTGATGGAACTATAATTTTTTTTGCACGTCTCGCAACCCAGCGCTCAATTGCTTCTAAAATTCTAATCTTGCCACCGTGTCGATGCGCAACAAATTCATCCAATAATTCGTATTTAGCTTTTTTATCTAATACACCCTCTGAAATCGTAGTTCGAGGTTCGAAGTTCGTAGTTCGAGTTTGCTGGTATTGCTCCCAAGCATAATCCCCCACTACTTTTAGTACGAGAGGCTTTCGCGAGAATAGCGACGCAACAGCGGCCGGCAACCCTTCGGAAACAGGACCTTGCGCATAGATGAGATCGGATTTTTTAGCCAGCTTGTAAACCTCTAAAAAGTATTTCCAATATCTTTGTACGATGTACGATGTACGATGTACGCCGATGACTTTGTATTTGTCATTAAGATCAGGATTATCACCATAAGTAACAACAGCAACTTCGTGACCCTGTTCCGCAAGTTCTGTCGCGACACCCTTAACATAACCGGCCGGTCCGCCGATTTCCGGAGGGTAGATTCCTGTCGCGATGAGTAGTTTCATATTGTCTGAACCTTGATTCGCATGATTATTTTGATTAACTTGATTATCTGTTGATTGGATTTATCTGAATTTTTTGTGGACTCTTTTAAACTCAAGGCTTTTTCTGCCGAAGTTAATTAATAATCCAACCTCCATTTTATATGCTTCCAGATAATTAAAGGCTTGAGCCAAGTGAACATCTTCGAGTTCCGTAAGCGCTTTTAGCTCGACCATTATTTTTCCTTCGACGAAGAAATCAACTCTCCTTGTTCCAACTTGATGATTTTTATATATGAGAGGCAATTCCTTTTCTCTTTCAAAGTTTAATCCTTGCAAATCCATTTCAACAGCCAGCGCTCTTTGATAAACAATTTCCTGAAATCCATTTCCCAAAACCCGATGAACACTCATCGCACACCCAATAATCTTACGAGTAATATCTTCATACGACATATAAACAGATAATCAAGTGAATCAGTTAATCAAGTGAATCAAGGTTCAAGACGATTAAACACTTCCCCCATCCTCTCCGCTATCCCATCCCAGTCATATTGCTCTTTGACCAGAGCTTCACCTTGGCGGATTAGCTTATCGCGAAGCCCCGGTTCTTCTTGGATACGGCGTGCGGCTATGGCGATTGATTCCGGGTTTCTGGGTTCGCAGAAGATGCCAGTTTCGCCATCTACGAGGAAATCCGGGATACCGCCAACGGGTGTGCCGATGATTGGTAATCCTGCGGACATGGCTTCGAGGAATGAGTTGCCAAGTCCTTCGGAGAGTGACGGGCGGATGAAAATGTCGGCGGATTGGATGAGCGCAGGGAGGTCTGCATGATTTTTCTGACCCAGAAAAACCACGCGGGATTGTAGACCAAGCTCCGCGACCAGAGATTCGAGCATCGATCGATCATCCCCATCGCCGACAATGAGAACCCTGTAGGTTTCAGGCATGCCTGAAACCGCCCTGAT
Source organism: Candidatus Uhrbacteria bacterium (assembly GCA_014728435.1). Taxonomy (GTDB): domain Bacteria; phylum Patescibacteriota; class Patescibacteriia; order 2-12-FULL-60-25; family 2-12-FULL-60-25; genus MWCR01. The sequence continues at coordinate 2,554 of WJLP01000035.1, read as the reverse complement.
GATATCATCGGTACCGTTTTTCAAAACCAGGCGTGACGCGGTGACCAGAACCGTATCACCATCCGCAAAACCAAATTGGGATCGCAAAGCGCGACGTTCATCGTCGGAAATCTTTTTGGAAAAATGAGGGATATTGACTCCGTTGGGGATAACTACCGGTTCACCTTTAAAGCCCATTTCTTTACCCCAGTTTGCCAGGAACTTGCTAATGGCCTGAATGGCATCCGCGCGCTTAAAAATACGCAAAAACAGCGGTTTAAAGGCTCCTACACGCTTTAAGATATATTCGGGCGGGTCGCCTTCTTGCAAGGTCAGCATCATCTTGGTTTTAGGCCGGATCCAAGTGTAAATGAGTGCCGCGAAACCGCCAAAGCTCGCCATCATGGGCCAAATGATTTGACTGTCTTTGGCTGAGGCGACTCTGATGGCTTTGATGACGCCTAGGAATGGCAAGAGGTATTTATCGAAAGATTTACCGAAGCCTACGCGATGGACTGTGACATTTCCGATTTGCTGTCGCGAGGATAATCCGAATTTGATGCGCGCGGTTATCATCTCAAAATGATAATCAGGCAAACGATCAGTAATTTCTTTGATGGCGATTTCCGCTCCGCCGACGAGTGGGTAGTAAGCGGTTGAGAAGATTAGGATGCGTGTTTTATCTTCTTTTACTTCTTCTTTTTTGGTCTCCTCTTTCAAGATCGTGTTATAGATGAATCTGATTTGGTTTGCAAAAACATCACCGGCTTGATTCGAGGCGGTTAATCTTGATCTGGATGCGACTTTGGATGCATAGCGCAGTTGATTACCGGAGGAGGCGCTGATTTGGTCTGCGTTTTTGAGGATGTACTTGAAAATTAAACGACCATACCACGGCACGCGTTCAACTTTTTGATCGGCAAGTGAGATGAGCAATGGCGTTTTATCTTTACGGCGAAATAGGATGGACGCAATTGCGGCATAGCTTGCCATGATAGACCAGGTGAAAAGATATTTGTGCTGAGTCGATAATTCTTTTGCTTTTTTTGCACCTAAAAATGCCAAGCGATATTTATCGCTGACTTTTCCTTTGCCCAAGCGGTGTACAGTAACATTTGGCAAAGGAGTATGTGATTGCAGGTAGGTGGATGAGAATGCGGAGGTAATAACATCAAAGTGAACATCCGGCATTTTTTTCATTACCAGGCGCAAAGCCTTTTCCGCCAATCCTTCATCCGGGTAAAAAGTTGTGGAGAAAACGAGGATGCGTTTTTCATCCAGCTTTTCTTGTTGAGTCTGTACTTTGAAATCGTTGATAAAATCCTTCAGCTTATGCTTTTGTTGCCATCCTAAGGCTGTTGCGCGGGATGTGTCGGCATTTGATGTTAAGCGGTTACCACGGCGCTCGGGGAGCATCACGATGTTGTCGCCAAACATTTTTGCGACTTCGAGAATCGTATAACCTTCCTCGGCGCCGATGCCGAACTCATCACCTTCACCCTTCTCTCCAACCAGCACCAATCCGTCGACTATATCATCAACGTGAGTGAAGTTACGCGCTTGTGTGCCGGGTGAAACGACAGTGAGCGGTTGGCCGTGGCGATACTCTTCTTTAAAGATGCCGATGAGGGTTGAGTAAGGGCCGAAAGAAATTTCACCAGGGCCATAGACATTATAAAAGTATGTGATGGCAAATGGGATGTTATACCAAGTGCCGTAGTTTTTAACGAGCTCTGTATTTGTGGCTTTTGTCCATGTGTATGGTGTGAGATCGCGACCTTTGCCACCATCTGAAAATTTAGTTGATGAACCGGCGTAGACGATTTTACAGTTGCGTTTACGGCAAAATTCCAAAACAGCAAAAGTGCCGGCTTTGTTTAAATCCCAAACCAATTCGGGTGAATCTTCTAAACTTTTCTCGACACGCGAATATTCACCAAGATGAAAAACTATATCCGGCTTCTCAGGGATTATTTCTTCTATATTTTTTGTGTGACCCTCGCGGTATTCGACGCCATCAATATGCTTATCTCTTGACCCGGTGAAGTAGTTATCGAGGGATATGACGCGAACTCCGGAATCCCTTAGACGACGACAAAGATGGGATCCAACGAACCCCGCACCACCTGTTACAACAGCCAGCTTAATCTGTGTCATATACGCCCCACGTTACGTTAACTGAGCTAAAAAAGCAACTCTATATCGTACGTCGTACATCGTACTTCGTACCAACCGCAGAGCCATAGTATTCGTACGATGTACGACATACGCTGTACGAAATTATATTGTACTTTTTGCTTGACTGTGCTAAAAAACGCTTGTGAAGGATTTACCCAAACAAGCGGTTTTACTGCTAATTACCAGCCAAGATTGGGGCGGTGCTCAGCTCTATGTTTTTGAGTTGGCGCGTGAGTTAAAGCTCCGGGGCGAGAGCGTGATAGTGGCGGCAGGTACATCCGTATATCGTACTTCGTCCATCGTACAAAATACAGGCAATGAATTAAGCTTTAAGTGCCGGGAGGCGGGAATTGACTTTTTAGAACTTGAACACACCGTGCGTGACATTAATCCGATT
>WJLP01000034.1 GCA_014728435.1 Candidatus Uhrbacteria bacterium | reverse complement strand
TTCTTCGAGTTCGGGCAAGACGGCGACCGAAGCGGCCGAGGTGTGCACCCTGCCTTGCTTTTCGGTAACCGGTACGCGTTGAACCCGATGCACGCCCATTTCGTATTTGAGCAGGCCGTACGCGCCGTCGCCGTTTATGTTTAGCACAATTTCTTTATAACCGCCTTGCTCGGCCTCGGATTGGGAGATAATGTTAGCCTTCCAGCCCTTGCGTTCGGCATAGCGCGCGTACATGCGGAAAAGGTCGGCCGCGAAGATGGCGGCTTCCTCGCCACCCACGCCGGCACGAATTTCGATGATGGCATTGGCTCCGTCATGCGGACCGGGCGGGACGAGCGCGAGTTCGAATTCTTCTTTGGTTTGCTCCAAAGCTTCGTCCAAGCCGGGGAGTTCAGCCTCAGCCAGTTCGCGCATATCCGCATCGTCTGATTTTAAAGTTTCATTGGCTTCGGCAAGATTTTTTTGGGCGCGATCATAGGCCTCGCCTTTGGCGACGGTATGTTTGGCCAAATTATAAGCACGCGAAACTTCTTTTAGTTTGCTCTGGTCGGCTATTATTTCCGGTTGAGCCAATTGAGACTCGAGTTCTTCAAGTTTTTTCTTGGCTAAACTTAATTCGTCTTGGAGGTTCATAACATTACTAGCTATTAGCAATTAGCTGATAGCGACTAATCTATAAATAAAAAATACTCCGAATGACGTTAGACGTCCACGTCTTGAGCCTAAATGTGTTTTTAGACTTTGACGTTAGACATTTGACGCCTGCGGAGTATTTTAAAATATTTAAGCTTCGACGATGAGGTCGGCTTGTTTGGCTTTTTTCTTTTCTTCGCGGGCGGCCGCGCGCTTTTCGGCCTTTTGCTTCTTGGTTTGCACTTGTTCTTTCTTGGCTTTTTGCTTGGCCTGGAATTTTTCTACACGGCCTTCAGTGTCTACCAAAACCTTTTTGCCCGTATAAAAAGGATGGCAATTAGAACACAGCTCAATGTGGATTTCGGGCACGGTTGAGCCAACAGTGATGACATTACCACAGGCGCAGTTGATTTTTGCGTCTTTGTGGTATTCCGGATGGATGTCTGCTTTCATAACGCGTGTACGATACCAGAAGTTGCGGGACTTGGCAAGATCTCCATTATAGACTAGTATTTGGCTATGTTAACGAAAGATTTTTATTATAACTTGCCCCAAGATAGGATCGCGCAAGTGCCCGTTAAGCCCAGAGACCATTCCAAGCTCATGGTTTTGGATTGTGCCGAGCAAGGGATTGAGCATCGCAAATTTTATGATATCTGTGATTATTTAAGGCCGGGCGACTTGTTGGTGGTGAATAACAGCAAGGTTTTTAGAGCCAGACTGACTGCGATAAAGAGCGAGTCAAGCTTTGAGATCTTTTTGCTTAGGTCTGATGATGGCAAGTGGTTTGTATTGGCAAAGCCGGGCAAGAAGTTAAAGATAGGTGATACGATTGATTTCGAGGATGATGTTAAAGCCGAAGTTATTACAAAGCAAAAAGACGGAACGATTGCGATCAGATTTAATGTGACTGATGAGCAGGTTTTTAAATATGCTGAGAAGTTTGGCGAGGTGCCGACTCCACCTTATGTTAAACAGGCTCCGGACGACGCGGATGATTATCAAACGGTTTACGCAAAAAAGACCGGTTCAGTGGCGGCACCGACTGCCGGGTTTCATTTTACGCCGGAGCTGATGGATAAGTTGCGTGAAAAAGGTGTGAAGATCGCATACGTGACTTTGCATGTGGGCTTGGGTACTTTTCGGCCGGTGATGGCGGAAAGCGTGGAGGATCATGAAATGCACGAAGAGTGGATTGAGATTGGCGAGGAGACCGCCAAGCTTGTTAATGAGACCAAGGAGCGCGGCGGCAGAATTGTTGCGGTAGGCACGACAAGCGTTCGGTCGCTAGAGGCGGCCGCTCGTAAATTACCGATTACCGATGACCAATTACCGATGAAGGATGTGATTAATTCTTACAGTGGATTTACGGATTTGTTTATTAAGCCGGGGGATGAGTTTAGAGTTGTTGACGTGATGATTACCAATTTTCATTTACCGGAATCAACTTTGATAATGCTGGTATCCGCTTTTGCTCAAAGCAAGATGCGCGAGGCGGACGCCGGCCGCCAATTTGTACTCAAAGCATATCAAGAAGCAATTGATAATGATTACAGGTTTTACTCGTTTGGAGATGGGATGATTCTTTTTTAGCTGATACAGCCAAAGGCGGTCAAGAGCGGATAGCAAGTTTTTCTAGACTCCATCCTCTATCCAGCGGATGTCAAATTGGCGGTCATTTACTATGATGGCAAGAATGTCAGCGTGGACATTTTCTTCGCTTATTTGCGCATTTTTAGCTAAAAAATCAGCGATAGAAGTATAGAAATTGTCACTTTTATATTCCGTGACCGCTTCTTCAGGGTAGCCGTATTTTGTGTTTGATCTCATCTTGACTTCAATAAAACGCCATTCATCACCTTTGCGGACGATGAGATCTATCTCCCCCGCCCTGGAGCGCCAGTTGCGATGTATGATTGTATAGCCCTTTTCTTCAAAAAACAAAGCGGCGATGTTTTCGCCGGTTTTGCCTAACATTTGATTATGACTCATATACGTTTATCACGATCGGATTTACGTGAAGAACGTATTAGCGTTTTGGCTTGGGCAACCATTTGTCGACATGCTCACGAGCTTCTTTGAGTTTGCGCTGTTTAGGGATCTCGATGTAGATGAATTTGTATAAAAAGTAGATCCAGATACCCAAGATGATGAGCCAGATTATGTAACCGACGCGTATGGATAAGACGGGTATTTGTTGGTAAGAGAAAAGGAAAAGCAGGAGGCCCAGCACGCCCATGGTGATGAGCATTGCCGATGCTTTATCTATTGCGCGACGGGTCCATTTTTCGAGTTTGGTTTTGATAGAATAAATTTTACCGGCAATGCCGACGATAAGCAGAGCGGTGAAAATAACCAGCATTGCGCGAGCGGCCCAGGGTGTTAAGGCGGGCGGATACAGGCCAAACCAAAAGCTTAAAGTTAGTAAATTCTGCATATTATTTTTCAGCTTGCAATAAAAACGGGCAATTGGCAAGAAAATGTCAATCGTTTACGGGTAATGGAGTGCGTTCGTACATGAGGCCGTAGTGCGAATGACCGACTTCGATTTCGTCCAGAAATTCCATAAATTGCGACTCGCAGATTTGTTTGCTTTGTTCGATGGTGAGGCGATGATCTTCGGACGGGCCTATGGGGGTTGGCTCGGCTTTCCATTCTACGATGATAATTCTGCCGCCGGGCTTGGTTAGGCGCGCCATCTCACGGATTAGTGCGGGTTTGTTTTGTGAGATGAAAAGGTTGTTTATAAGCAGGCAGAGATCGAGAGAACCATCCGGTATTCTGGCCGCGCCGTAAACGTCGATGTCGGACCAAACGGTGTGGATGTTGTAGAGCTGTTCTTGTTTGATGAGTTTGTCCAAGTGCTCCAGCACGTCGCGGCGGATGTCTACGGCATAGACTTTACCGTCGGCGCCCACAAGCTGGGCGGCGGGTATTACAAAATGCCCGGTGGTGCCGCAACCCAGATCCGCAACATTCCAGCCGGGTTGAATACCCACGCGTTCCAGTAATTTAAACGGATTGATGAGTTCGGTGCCGCTTTTTAAGACAAAGCCTTTCATAACTCAATTAGAAAATAGCAAATAGCAATTAGGGATTAAGACACTAACTAGCGGATGAGCCAGGAGCCCAACGTAGCGTGTAAGAATGCGCTCCAGAGATTAGTCATGACCATGAAGCCTATAAAGCACAATAGCAATCCGATAAAGTTGTACATGAGACGCGTGCCGCCGGCGCCCAGGTATTTGTAAGTCCAAGCCATTTCACCAAAGAATTCTTGGAATTTGTTGGTTTTAATTACCATAGCCGCTCCAAGCGCGACCAAGATGAGGCCGATAATGATTCTTGCTAGCATAATATACTGATTATACCAAAATACGCCCTTTGTCGCACGTACCGTGCGCTTCATGAAAAATTAATACTCCATTCGGAGACTGATCGTGACTTAAGCGGAGCGTGGTTCGGATGTCCAAACAAGTCCATCTGTGGCGATTTGGAGATTGCCGTTGTAGCCTTGTTTGCGCACTTCGGCTTCCATGGCCATTGGTTCATCCAAGCCTATGTAATGCGTAAGCCACATTTCCTTGACGCCGGAATGCGCGGCCAGCATGCCGCATTGGTCGGGTGCCATGTGTCCGTAGCCTGCGGTGTAGCTTTGGCCCACGCGCGTGGTGGCATCGGCGATGAGCAAGTCGGCTTGCGCGACGTTATCGAACAGAGAGTCGGTTATGCCGGCGTCACCCGTGTAGACCACCACGCCCTCTTTGGTTTCGATGCGGTAGCCCAATGCGGGATGCTGGCCAAAGCCATGGTAAACGCCAAACGGTTTTAGAGTTAAACCCGGGATAACATCGCGTTGCCAGCCGCTTCTGACGGGTTCGATTTTGAATTTAAATTTATCGGGCATGTGATTAAGCTTTCCTCCGGCTTCGGGATGGTGCCAGTTCCAGACGGTTTCGAAACCTTCGGCCGAGGCTTCATGCATGTAAACCGTGGCCGCCTTCATATGCGGCGCGGATTCGCCCCAGAGCACACGGCAGAGTTTGGCCTGCAGAAGTTGAGTGATGGCCGCATGGTCGGGGTGTACATGAGTGAGAGCGATATTGGCTATGTCGCCGATATCATAACCTTCATCTTCAACACGGTATCGGACTCCTTCGGCGGCATCGAGAAGTAGAAGTTCGTTGTTGTATTCGATTAAGAAACCGGGTGGAAAACGGCGTGGACCGGGATTGCATCCATTGAGGCAGATGCCCGTTCCCAGAGCTATAACTTTGAGTGACATAATAACTGCATTATAGCATATCGCAAAATAACCAATTGGTGATTGAAGCTTGGTGGTTGGTTATTATAATTTGATTTGACATTTGATAATTTCTTGAGTAATATAGCCCTATTGTATGAAAGGAAATTCTTTGGTGAACTTGTTTTCAATTATCGGCCTCATTATTGATAAGCGCCATTCTTAGTTTTTCAGTTTTTGGAAAATTGAGAATGGCCCACATCGTGAGGCCATTTTTTTTCGGACTTTCACACACGAGAGGATGACCATGCTCCGTTACCAGGACCCGTGGCTTGAGATCCCCAAACCCAGAGTACGCGTTCATTGTATGAGTCCATTTGGTGTTTTTCTTAATAAAATCGTCGGCCTGAGCGAATACGCGGGCAGAGCGGTTGTGCAAAAGGGCAAGGTTTATTGCGGTTATGTCAGTGAGACCAGCCGCAAAAATATCGTAGCCAGCCATAAGATGCTCAAAAACCGCGCGGGGATAGGAGCGGATGAGTTGGTGATGGTGAGAGGCGAGAATTTGTCGCGCTCTATTTTGGAACAAAGCGTGTCCATGGATTATCCGGAGATGATCCGGCGCTCCGTAGCGGATGGCATGCCGTTGGAATTTTATCTCACGCGAAATATGGATGATTTCGTTACCAAGCTGGGCATTGGCTGGCACCAGATCAGCACAGCACAGCCCACGATCGCCGAGATGTTTGATGACAAGTATCGCTTGCGGTGCCTTGGAGATACGCTTAATATGCGGCGGGCCTTTTCACCGTGGCAATATGTGCAAGCAAATCTTGATGCCGTCAGAGAAGCGCGGGATCGGGTGCTTTTGGAAGCGCATGCCGGAGTGCCTACGGATATCGTGTACCTGAAAGTGCATGATTATGACGGCGGGGTAGGCGTGATGCGCCTGGACTCGGACACGCCGGAGGAGAAGCTTCGTGAATTTTTAGACGAGTACCACGGCTGTAACCTGGTGATTGACGCGGGTTACCCGGAGGACCGGTTTGACACGCAAATATGCTCCATGAAAGTCTTGTTCACGGACCAGGGCTGGATACCGTTTTATTTTACCAGGATGAGCGTTAAGGATGACGCGCACAGCGGCAATACGGTGGCTATCGGCCAAAAGGTGCTGGACTCGGAGACCGAGATGGAAGCTATCCGAGTTACGACCGCGCTGAACAATGCGGCTTACGAAGCCGGCTATGGCGCTCTTTTGCCGCGCACGGCCTGCATCGATTTTTTGCGCGTACGCCACGAGGGCAAGATCCACATCTTTGTTCTGGAGTACAACGCGCGCTCGAGCGCGGCCGACTACGCCATGTCGGTTTGCTATGAAGCCATGCACCGATTTGGCGGAGGCAAGGCGGCGGTCGTGATGAAGAACTTGGAAGATTTGCCGGAGGGCATGGAATTTGACGAGTTGGCTTACAGATATTTGGCAGGTCGACCGTGGGACGGCGGCACCAGGCCGGGATTCGTTTTGGCCAATGCCGGATGCCTGGAGCAAGGCAAGATTACGGCCTTTACCATAGCGCCGGAAATTGCCGAGGCGGAAGGCATGATGAACAACATCGTCCCGGCGACACAAGTCCGCCGCAATCCTCTTTTGCGCGTAAGCGCGTAACTTTGACCTCCGAGACTAATTGGAGGTTTTTTCGACCAAGATTACCTTGACTACCACACGATTAGCAGGATTATTTATATTAAAACTTCGGACAAAGTTCCCTGTCGCGTAACCCCGTTCTTATCGTTAAACTTAAGTTTTGTTTCTTGTATTTTGATAATGTTTGGAATTTACAAAAACTCGCCTTTGCGAGTTTTTGTGATGGTGGACGCTGAAGGAATCGAACCCTCGACCCCCTCGGTGTAAACGAGGTGCTCTAACCAGCTGAGCTAAGCGTCCTTGTCTTGTGCGCAAATATTAGCGCAGATTCTAAATCTTGCCAAGTCCTGCGGTTTTTGGTAATGTTAGCTTCACAATAAAATAAGCACGGGTGGCGGAATTTGGTATACGCGCTAGCTTGAGGTGCTAGTGGGAGCAATCCCTTGGAGGTTCAAGTCCTCTTCCGTGCACCATAAAAAACCGCGAGGAAATCGAGCGGTTTTTTTGTGTCGTATTGACAACTTTAAAAATAAAGATTAGTCTAAAAATAGAACCGTTACAACATAAAAAGAGGTGCAAGATGGATAAAAAACTTCGTGAGCCGTCGGATCCTAGAAAATTCTTTCGGGGGTTGGCACTGTTTATGTTCGTATGTTTGTGGATCAACTTTTTTGTTTTACCTCAGAAAGCTATCGGAATTGACATTAGATCTATGGAATTCTTTATTCACTATCTCGGCTTTATGATGTTCTTATGGGCAGCGCTGAGAATCAAATTTTTTCGCGCACCCTCTCAGGATGATATCAAGTTTGGCCGTGCCATCATTCTATCC
>WJLP01000033.1 GCA_014728435.1 Candidatus Uhrbacteria bacterium | reverse complement strand
GTGGTATCGTGCTGAAGCGGTACAAGTTTCTACTTTACAGGATGTTAGAGAGCTTGCGGAGAAAGTGCTTAGTCTTAGTAAAAAAGTCGGATTAAAAAATACCCGCTAGAGTACGAGTAAACAAGTTGGGCGTTTGTGCTTACGCACCTTGACCGGACCACCGTAGCAGTTCGCCCACCGGCTGGAATGACTTTGGAGGCTGTCGCTCACTTTCTCACGGTTCTCGACAAGATCTCCGCCAGACCATTGAAGCGTCGGAGCTGACCGACACTGACATTAGCAATGTAGCTTGGTTATTATTTTAAGTCAAGAAACTCGCCAATAAATGCGAGTTTATTTGAACTCTACAGATCTGTTTCAATTGCGATTGGTAAATAGCCTTGCGGGTCAACAGGTATGCCGTCTTGGCGGACTTCAAAGTGCAAGTGAGGGCCGGTGGAGAGGCCCGCGCCGGGGTCTCCGGGCATACCGCCGGTGTAACCGATCACATCCCCGCGTTCCACATATTCACCGGGACTGACGGAGAACTTGGATAAGTGGGCGTAGAGTGTGGCTATGTTTCCGGCATGCACGAGCATGATGTAATTGCCATAAGAGCGGCCGGTTTTGGTCCAGGCTACATAACCGCCTCCCGCGGCTTTAATTGGCGTGCCCACTCCGGCGCGAAGGTCGATGCCGGGATGTTGGAACAGGTGTTTAAAGGGATAGGTCGGATCATGAAAAGTTGCGGTGACTTTGCGTACAGGTACGGGCCACATGAGCAGTGTTTGCCCGCTGGCCAAGGCTTCATCGATAGCATTGAGTTTGTCTTTGAGTTCTTTTTCGATGCGATAAATTTCGTTTGTTGTTGCTTGATCTTGCTGGCGGAGTTCGGCTATAACGCGGGCGAATTCGCTTTGCTTGGATTCGGTTTCGGCCAATAATGATCGTTTGGAGTTACGTTCCATCTCCAAACGGAATTGTTCTTCTTGCAATTTTTGCTTTTGTTCGGTAAGGCTGACGCGTTTTGTTTCGCGCAGGGCTTTATCGTTTTGCAGGGTGGTTTTTTCGGCAATGATGCGTTCTAATGATTGAGTGAGGTCGCCTTCCAGACGGGAAAGCTCTTCCACGTTTTGGAAATAGGATGACAGTGTCGGGCGGCTCAAAAAGACGTGCAAAGTATTGACGTCGTCGGCTTGCCGCATGCGACGGATCAGGTCTGCGACCAAAGCTTTTTGCGTTTTAATTCTGCCTTCTTGGCGCACTATCTGCCTGTCCAAGGCTTGGAGCTCTAAACTTAGAATTTCTATTTGAGTGCGAATTTCTTCGGCTCGCAGTTCTTTTTCACGGATACGGTTATCGAGCAAGCTGATCTGGTTTTCCAGGGTGAGTTTGGCTTGTTCTTGTTGCTTGATTCTGTCTTTGTAGGTATTAATCATTCCTTGCACTTCTTTGGCTCGAGATCTTTTATTTTCCAGTTCAACATTAAGCTTGTCAGCCACATTTTTAAGCTTGACGGCTTCCTCAGCGAAAGCTGAATTGATATCAAAAAGCGCTACGCTTGATACAGCGCTCACTAAGATTATTGAAAATAGGGTTTTTATCATTGCAAACTAAATAATTTGTACGATGTACAATATACGACGTATGTATATAAAGATTATATCATAATTCTTGCAGTGCCTGTTTGATGCGGCTTGTTGATTGTTTTTTGCCTAAAGTTGCAATTAAATCAAACGGGCTGGGAGATTTTTCTTTACCGGAAAGAGCGACGCGTAAAGGCCAGAGGGTATCCCCGTTTCCCCAGCCGTTTTCTTGGATAAACGTCTTAATATGAGACTCAATGAATTGAGCATCGTATTGCTTTGAATCATCAATTTGTTCAATCCATTCAATTGAGGCTTGTAATCTTTCTTTTGCCTCGTCTTTTGAGTGATCTTTCCAGGTAATTGAGACATTTGAGTAGTCGAGTTTATCATCAAAAAGATAGCTGACTTCATCTGTTATTTCTGATGGTAGAGTCATGCGTTCACGATAAAGAAGGGCGACTCTTTGTTTTAGATCGTCATTTGCTTTATAGCTGTTTAAGTACGGTAAAACAAGCTCGAAATAGGCTTGGTCATCCATCTCGCGAAGGTAATGATTGTTAAGCCAGTTGAGTTTATCGAGTTGAAAGATGGCGCCGGCTTTGTTGACTTTGGAGAGGTCGAAAAGTTTGATGAGTTCGTCTTTGGAAAATATCTCACGGTCTGCTGTTGGGTTCCAACCTAAAAGAGCAAGAAAGTTAGTCAATGCCTGTGGCAAGTAGCCTTTTTTGAGATAATCCTCGGCTGCAACATCACCTTGGCGTTTGGAAAGTTTGGTTTTGTCGGGGTTGAGGATTAGCGGAAGGTGGGCAAAAGCGGGCGGTTCCCAGCCCATGGCCTCGTAAATGAAAAGATGCTTGGGTGTGGATGAAAGCCATTCTTCACCGCGGATGACGTGAGTGATACCCATATCATGATCATCCGCTGTGGCCGCAAGGTGGTAAGTGGGCATTCCGTCGGATTTGAGGATGACTTGGTCGTCTATCAATTTCCATTCAAACCTAACATCACCGCGTATTACATCGCTGACTGTGATCTCGCCTTCGTTTGGTAATTTGAGACGGATTACATGATTTTCACCCGCATCTAGCTTTGTTTTGACTTCTTCCGGGCTTAAATCGCGGCAATGACCGTCGTAACCGGTTGGGCGTTTAGTTAGTTCTTGCATCTTGCGCACTTCTTCCAAGCGTTCTGCTGTACAAAAACAATAATATGCTTTATCTTTTTCGATGAGTTGTTTGGCATATTCTTGATGAATTTGTTTGCGTGCAGACTGGATATATGGGACGTGATCGCCTTTTTGGATGATTTTCTCGTTATCATCGAGCCAGACGCCTTCTGTTGGAGTGATGTCGAGCTGCTTTAATGTTCTGCAGAGGTTCTCGACAGCTCCTTCAACATAGCGAGACTGATCAGTATCTTCGATTCTGAGGATGAAGTCACCACCAGCTTGTTTTGCTAGTAATTCGGCATATAAAGCAGTGCGAACACCGCCGATATGCAAGAAGCCGGTTGGGCTGGGCGCAAAGCGCGTTTTGATGCGTTTTCCTGGCATAATAGGCTAATCTTACGTGAAATATCAGTAAATAGCAAACCACAGAGTTTAATATTTAGCCCTGTGATCCGGTCGCTAAAATAAGCATTGCAGTTGATATTGGTTTATTTCAGAGCCAGCTTGTCATAAATTTGTTATAATTCAGTTAAATATTATATGGAAAAGGAATACACTCGCAAAATTATAGTAATTTCAATTGCTTTGGCATTGGTTTTTGGGGCATCTTTGTTTTTTATCGCGCGGATTGATACAACCGGATCGCCTATAACTTATACGGCAAATCATCAAGAAGTGGAGGTTAATAAAAAAGCACATAGCCATGCTTATACATTGGACTATATGCGAGCCTTGGCTAATGAGTGCGGTACCGAGCATCCACCGCAATATCTGGAAACGTTGATCAGAAAATTTGAGGCGGAGCCCAGGTTTGTTTATGAATTTAAGTATAAAGGCGAAAGTCAGGAGAGCGATACTTATAGAGTTGTCGTTATTCGCAATGTGGCCAACTATCAAACTCTTGAAGAGTTTAAAAAGGATTTTGATTTATGCGCGGCCGGGGGCGAGGAGTATCCTGTAAAAATGACAAAGAATTGGTTGATGTTTGAAAACTCTTGCGGTTCGGGATTTGATGATGGTTCGGGCAGGCCCAATGGATGCCAAATAGTCAAAGATCAGGTTGGGTCCACGATAGAATTGTACTAGAAGTTATAAAACAGACCTTGAGGAGACTTTTTTATTTGCTGAATAAAGCTTTAATCGGGAAGATTATTACGGCGTTGAGAATGCGGGGCCAGCGTTTAGGTTCGATTATTAGTCTGAACAGCCATTCTAAGCCTAATTTTTGCATCCAGAGAGGCGCTCGGCGCAGATTGCCGGACCAGAAGTCGAGAGTACCGCCTACGCCGATGAAGAGTTTGGTGGTTGGAAATCTGTCTTTGTAGCGCTGGATCCAGAATTCTTGCTTGGGGTGGCCAAAAGCTACGAGGATAACGTCGGGTTCGTATTCTTCCAAGCGAGCGATGGCTTGCCCCCCCGCTTCATCAGCGATGCCGTCTATAGAAATAATACCGCCTGTTTCGGCGTAGATTTTGAGCTCCGGGTGGCGCTTTCTGAGCATCCAAGCAGATTTATCCGCGGCTCCGTCTTGCCCGCCAATAAGGGCAAGCGACCAGCCTTGTTTGGCGCAAAATTTGGCGACTTCGTCGGCCAGTTTAACGCCGGTGACTCTGGCGGCGCGTTTACCTTTGAGCCAGCCGACCAGTTGTAGGCCAAAACCATCCACAGAGCGAATATCAGCTTGGCGCAAAGTGTCCCAATAGTGATTATCTTGTTTAGCGTGTAATAAAATTTCAGGGTTAGCAGTAACAATCCAGGTTTTTTGGTTTAAGCTGGCGCGAGTTAAAACTTCCTGAATCAAACGGTTCACGCTATATCCATGGATTACGAGGTTGAAGACGGAAAATGTCATAACTAAATTACCAATTACGGATTACCAATTACCGATGTCGGAATCCCTGGCGGGATATATTTTAGAATAATGCCGTAGGCGACAAAAATTGTTAATCGGTAATCGTCAATTAGTAATTAATTGTTAAGTCGATATTCGTGAAGCGGAGTGTATTTGGGGCCGGCGGGGGTTAGCTCGCTCATGTAGAGAGTGGCGAATTCAGGGACCCAGCCGATATTTTCCAGTGACATTTCAAATGGGTCGAGGGCTTTTTTATTGCGGGCGCGCGCCAGAGTTATGTGGGGTTGCCAGGGCTTGCGGTCGATTTGCGGAGCAATCAGTGATGCCATGTCGCGAATGTTGGCTACCGTGTCTTGCCAGGCAATTTTTTGCTCGGGTTCGCATTTTGCGATGTAGATAACAGGCCTCTTTGTCGGAAAGGTTTCGATTCCGGTTACTTCAAAAGCGCCCTCAGGCGGAGTTTCCAAAGCATTGCCGATGAGTTGAGAAAGTTTAAGCAAATTTTCGTATTTAATGTCGCCGAAAAAAGCCATTGTTACATGCCAAAGGCCCGGGTCAACCAAACGCAAAAAAGGACGCTCTTCTTCGGAAATGTGCCAAGCGTTTCTTATTTGTTCGCGGCAATCAGCCGGGATAGGAATTCCGAGAAAACATCTCATTTTAATTACAAATGCCAAATGCCAAATGCCAAATAATTGTATCGCTATGCGATATTAATTAATATTATTTAATATCACGCAGTGATACCTAAATTTGGCATTCGTAATTCGCAATTTGGCATTGATATTTATATTTAGACTGGTCCGGTGTCGTCTGTCAATTCGGAGTCGGGTAGAGGTTCCTGACTGCGCTGGCTTTTTACTGCTTTATATTTTCGTGCTACGCGGTATCTAGCGAGTTCACGCTCCAGTTCTGCGGCGGCGCGTGCGAAGGCTTCGTCATTGCCGCGGGCAGATTCACGCATAACTTGTTCGGCGCGAGCTTTAGCTTCTTCAATGTCTCTAAGATTTAAATCCTCTCCCCTTTCGGCTGTGTCGGCCAGCACTGTGACGTTACCCTCTTTATCAACTTGAATGAAGCCGCCGGAGACAGCCACGTCCTCGGAGTGATTGTGTTCTCTGAGCATTGCCACACCCGGAACCAGCTCCGCTACCAATGGAATGTGACTCGGTAGAATCGAAATTTCACCATCCATTGTAGGGAGGGTTACTTGGGAAACCTTTTTTTCGAAGACAATGCGTTCGGGGGTTATAAGTTTGAATTGAAGGAGGGACATATTGGCGTACCGCGTACCTTGTACCGGGTACCACGTTTAGGTACTTGATTATTTTTTATTCTGCTACTTCGTCGATAGAGCCTTTCATGTAAAAAGCTTGTTCGGGCTTGTCATCGTGTTTGCCTTCCAGGATTTCTTCGAAACCGGTTATGGTTTGTTCCAAAGTTACGTATTTACCGGGGTTGTTGGTGAAGACTTCGGCCACAAAGAAAGGCTGAGAAAGGAATTTTTGGATTTTACGAGCACGAGCAACCGTCATTTTGTCTTCTTCTGAAAGTTCGTCCATACCGAGAATTGCGATAATATCCTGAAGATCTTTGTAACGTTGAAGAACTTTCTGAACTCCGCGAGCTACTTTGTAATGGCGTTCGCCCACCACTTTGGGATCAAGGATGGTGGAGTTGGAGTCTAACGGATCAACTGCCGGGTAGATGCCAAGCTCTGCCAAACTGCGGGTCAGTACAACGGTTGAGTCCAAGTGGGCAAATGTGGTAGCCGGAGCCGGGTCGGTAAGGTCGTCAGCAGGCACATAAACAGCCTGAACTGAGGTGATAGAACCTTTGTTGGTTGAAGTGATGCGTTCTTGCAAGTTGCCCATTTCAGTGGCCAAAGTTGGCTGATAGCCCACAGCAGACGGAATGCGGCCCAAGAGAGCGGAGACCTCGGAGCCGGCTTGAGTGAAGCGGAAAATATTGTCGATAAAGAGAAGAACGTCTTGGTTTTTCTCGTCGCGGAAGTACTCGGCGATAGCGAGGCCGCTAAGCGCGACACGTGCGCGTGCGCCGGGCGGTTCGTTCATCTGGCCAAAGACGAGTGAGGTTTTATCGATAACTCCGGATTCATTCATCTCTTCCCATAAAGCGTTACCTTCACGAGTGCGTTCACCTACACCTGCGAAAACCGAGTAACCGCCGTGCTCGGTAGCAATATTATGGATAAGCTCCATAACGATAACAGTTTTACCAACACCGGCACCGCCGAAAAGTCCGATTTTACCGCCTTTCAAGAAAGGGCAGATAAGATCGACAACTTTGATACCTGTTTCCAAAATTTCGGTTTCAGTTGATTGTTCGGCAAAAGAAGGGGCCGGTCGGTGAATCGGGTAAGTTGTTTCGTTGCCGACTTCACCTTTACCATCAATCGCATTGCCGGAAACGTCGAACATGCGCCCAAGTGTCTTTTCGCCAACCGGGACTGAGATTGGTTTACCTGTATTTTCAACTTCCATTCCACGTTCTAAACCATCTGTGCCGGACATGGCAATAGTGCGTACTTCACCTTCGCCTAAGTGTTGCTCTACTTCGAGAACCAGCTTGCCGCCTTCGCGTTCGATGGTGAGGGCGTTAAAAATTGCCGGAGGTTCGCCTTGAAAGCGGACGTCTACGACCGGGCCGATAACTTGTGTGATTTTACCATTCATATGATTTAGTTAAAAGTTTTATCAAGATAAAAGTTTTTCAAGAGTGATATAAATTACACGTGATGAACTTTATTCTTGTTACGTGTTACGTGATTTATTATTCAAGAGCCGCTTTGCCGGCGGAGATTTCGGAGATTTCTGCTGTGATTCCGGCTTGGCGCGCGCGGTTAAAAGTAAGAGTTAGCGAGTCGATCATTTCCCCGGCTGAATCCGTAGCATTTCTCATTGCCATCATGCGGGCAGAGTGTTCGGACGCGGTGGATTCGAGCATGGCCTGATAAAGTCGCGTGTCGATTAATCTGGGAAGCATCTGGTCAAGCACGTGGCGGGGAGTCGGTTCAAAGACTACTTCATAGTCCAGCGGATATTTTTCGGCTTTTTTACGATCATGGGCCAACCTTTCGGCGGGAGTCATTTTTTCGCGAGGGTCTTTGTCGGGTTCGTCTGTAAGTATTTCCGCGGATAAGTCTTGTTCGGGGATGATGGGCAAAAGCTGAACTATGGTAGGTACTTGCGAAATGGTGGAGCGGAAATCTGAATAACACAGAAAGACGCGGTCCGCTTTACTTTGCAGGAATTCGTCATAAACCAGTTTTCCGGTACTTCGAGTGCGGTCAAACGACGGAGCATTGGATATGGACTCGAAAGACGCCATCACCTCTACCCCCAGACGGCGCATGGGCGCTTCCGCTTTTTTGCCCACGGTAATGATTTTGAACGGTTCGGGTCTGTTACTTATGAATTCCTTGCAAGTTTTAACAAGCTGAGCATTGAACGCGCCGCACAACCCCCTGTCTGAAGCGACGACAATGAGTATGCTGGATCTTGCTTGTTTGCGCCCGTAAAGCAAGGGGTGGGATTGTTGGTTGATGAGCGGCAGGATATCGTCAACAATTTGCTTGATATGACCGCTGTAATTGCGGCTGTCGACAGTCATTTGCACGGCTTTGCGCATCTTAGCGCCGGCCACGAGTTCCATGGCTTTGGTGATTTTTCTGGTATTCTTGATCGACTTGAGTCGTGAATTTATGGCGCGTGTGTTAGCTGGCATAGCTTATTGATCGTATTTCGAATTTCGTATTACGTATTTCGCTTAAAATGATTATTTATCGGCGAAAACGGTGTTCCAGTTTTTAAGTGTTGTTTCTAATTTTTCAGCAATTTCATCAGTCAGCTCCCCTACTTCTTCCATCTCTATAAGCAGGCCTTCAGCTTCAGTGTCTAAATATTCGTGCATGCCATGTTCCCATTCGGTAATCTTATCAATTTCAACTTCATCACAATGCCCACGTGTAACAGCAAAAAGAGATGCAACTTGGTGAGCAAGAGACATTG
>WJLP01000032.1 GCA_014728435.1 Candidatus Uhrbacteria bacterium | reverse complement strand
GTTGAAGACTTTACCATCGTCTGCGTTGACTGCGCGTTATGCGGTGCGGTATGTTTCAACACTTACACGATCGGCATGATATTATTAGTTATCATCGGCGCTCTGATGCTTTTAACCGGGCTCTATGGTTTGGATTATTTCGGCATTCTCGGTCTTGTTGACCTTTCATTCTAAAAACACAAAAAACACTTTCTACATTGCCAATTTTCAGCTATAATAACCTTAACAACTTAATTCTAACTATAATCACATATATTACGGTCAAAGCAACACCGCCATCTCAATCAAACCGCAAACTCCAAGACATGTCGCTGATAGCTTTAAACCCGCTTGATTAAAAAAATTTAGTTTTTTGTTTAAAATTTTATAATTTACACAGTATGACGCTGACAGAAACGCAAAAAAAAATAATCTTCATCATCTTTTTTGTGTCATTTACCATTGGCACCGGTTATGCGCTCTACTATTTCTTTTTCCGCACCGCGGCTCCGGTCGATATACCAACCGATGAAGCAAGCGGGCCTTCATACACGGGAACCTTCGGCCAAACCGGCGAAAGAACACCCGGTCAAGAACCGGGCACAGCCCCCGGCCAAGCAGCACCTCTTCCCATATCCGATGACGCAACCGCGCCCGACACCGAAGTTGAAAGCGAATTACTACTGGATCAGGTCACCCAAGCCGCCAGCCAGTCCAACGAAGGCAGAACCCGTTATTACGACCCAAACGATGGCCGATTCTATGCTTTAGATGATGAAGGGAATTCTCTAGCCTTGTCTAACCGGCAATTTTTAAATGTGGACAGTGTAAGCTGGTCAAAAACCACCAATCAAGCCATTTTGGAATTCCCGGACGGCAGTAACATCAGCTACGACTTTGACACCGATCGTCAAGTTACACTCCCTAAACATTGGGAAGATTTCGCTTTTGCCCCAACCGACAATAAAATAGTCGCCAAAAGCATCGGATTGGACCAAAATAACCGCTATTTGATCCACTCCAACGCGGACGGAACCGAATTAACCGCATCATATAAGCTTGGTGATAATGCGGATCGCGTAATACCCAGCTGGTCGCCCAACAATCAAGTAATCGCTTTTTCCAAAACCGGCGATCCCCAACCCGACGGCGCCGAAGAAATCCTTCTTTTGGGCAAAAACCACCAGCAATTCCGCCCGCTCAAAGTCGCGGGCAAAGGCTTTTTACCGTCTTGGTCGCCCAATGGCAAACAACTGCTCTACAGCATCTACCATGAACGCGACCAATTTAAACCCATGCTTTGGATATCCGATGCCAGCGGCAGCCAAGTGGGCCAAAACCGCCGCAAACTCAACATCAATACCTGGGCGGATAAATGCGCTTGGGCGGATAACACAACCGTATATTGCGGCGTACCGATTTCCCTGCCCTCCGGCTCGGCCCTGGACCGTGAATTGGTCAGTTCCGTATCAGACGACATTTACCGCATCGATTTAACCAACGGCACCGCACAAAAAATCAACGATTATTCTCACAGATACTCAATATCATCACCGGCCGTGAGCCCCGATGGAACATCCCTTACCTACACGGATACAAGTTCCGGCAAACTATATCGTTTTAATTTCTGATAATCACAAACCTGCGCGACTACTAATCTTTAATTCCGGCCGCGATTGATAGCGCCTGATAGTAACCGAAAATAAATAATTGGTATTATGAATTTGCATATAAATCCCCAAAAACTGGCCATCGGTATCATTTTTTTAGCCATGGCGCTATTTATTGTCGGTGCCGGTTACAGTATCTACACAACTTATAGCGAAAGTTATATAGCCGGTTCACCCCCCAAGGAACTTATAGAAAAAATCCCTCCCAAACAAGTTCCCTACGATCAAATCAAGCCGCCCGCGATTGCGCCGGATGACGCTTTTATAATCGGCTCCCCTTCTTCCACATACGGCATAGTTTTCTACGGGGATTATGCCAATTCCGCTTCCAACCAACTGCTTGTAGAGCTCATGCCCGCCCTGGAGCCTTACGGAGAGCTCATCCGCTTAAACTATCGACACCTGCCCGAGGCCACTAAAGACGGAAGCATGGGTTTTGAGGCGGCTGTAGCCTCCGAATGTTCGCGCTTATTGGGAACAAATTGGCTACTGCACCATCTTTTGATACAAACAAATCCGGACAAACTCTCAATCAGTTTTATCCGCAACACCATAGAAACAACCTCAGCTCAATCCGAAATCATCAAAGCCTGCCAGTTTAACACGCCAATCAGAGAAAAAATCGCTACAGCTATAGCCAGAGCCAAGGGAGACGGCATAGACAAAGCGCCCTTCGTCTTTGTCGGTACTCAAGCGATCCCCGCCAAATCCGCGACCAAAGACCAAATAATCGATGCCCTTAAACGCCACATCCGCTAGCGCCGCCAAAAAAAGAATCGGCTTGCTTATTTGGCCGGCAATATTTTTTTTATTTCTTTCAGCCCCGATAAACACCGCCCAAGCCGCCTGTTGCCGCTGTACCCATCAGGATATCGACGGTACTTTTTGCATTCAAAAAGACGTAGGCAACTGCGAAAACCTAGCTAAACACAATGATGAATTCACGGATGCCGATTGCAAACTCGAAACCAAAGGCGCCTCCTGCCAAAAAATCTCCGAAGGCGGAATCTGCATCAACAAACCCATGCC
>WJLP01000031.1 GCA_014728435.1 Candidatus Uhrbacteria bacterium | reverse complement strand
ATTCACGGCGGAGGAAAGGATGGGCTCGAATCCCGAGTTTTGCAAGCGGCTTCCATGCCTAGTGTGAACATTTTCAAACACAACAGCTCGAAAGTTTTTCTCAACAGCACGCTGTGCGTTGTATCCGCGCCTATCAAAGCGGCCAGGGTATTGAAACCGCTGGTATCCTCTTTCAGCTCGGCAATTACCTCTCCTCCATAGTCAAGCCCTTTGCCGGCAACCGCTCTCAGTTCTCCGTCTCGTTTCACGATGCGGATATTCAGTGCCACGACTCCTCCTTCAATGTGCGTTGAAGTTGCATATATTGCATCATCCTCAAATAAACGTCAACCACGTCGGTCACGACCGACGTGGTCAACCCTTGCTCATACAACTAATTTATATTAGTCTTAGTACTAAGTCATAGTCTTAGTATCCCGCTATTGATATTTGATAATATTTACCTAATTTGAAGTTTTAGATTTGATATTTAAAGTTTTGTTATGAGTGGTCACAGCAAATGGTCAACAATTAAGCACAAAAAAGGCGCTGCCGATGCCAAACGTGCAGCTAACTTTACCAAGCTTGCGCGTGAAATCGAAGTCGCAGCCAAGGAAAAAGGCCCGGACCCGGCTATGAACTTTAAGTTGCGCTTAGCTATAGATCGGGCGCGCGCCGGCAATATGCCCAAGGACAATATTGAACGCGCCATTAGTCGCGGAGCCGGCGCGGAGCAAGGCACGGACATCAAAGAACTTGTCTACGAAGCTTATGCTCCGGGCGGCGCTGCGCTCATCATCCAATCCATCACAGACAACAACAATCGTACCGGCGGCGACATCAAACACATCTTAAGCAAACACGGCGGTTCTCTGGCAAACCCCGGGGCTGTTACATATCTTTTCGATCAAAAAGGTATTATCCGCACCGAACCCATCCCGCCTTCTGATCGCGACGAAGTCGAACTCGCGCTTATCGACGCCGGCGCCGAAGATATTATTCACGAAGATGACTCGAGTATCATGGTTTCAGCTCCCGCCGACCTGTCCAGCGTTAGCGAAGCCGCCGAAAAAGCCGGCCTCAAGGTCGCGTCGGCTTCTATGGAATGGATTGCGCAGGCCACGGTATCCATCGATCCCGAAGTTGAATCCAAAGTCACTAAAATCATCGACGCACTTGAAGAGCATGATGATGTAACCAATGTCTACACAAATGCCGAGTAACGTCAGCAATCAAAATAACTACCCTCCCTCTTGTCAAAGAGGGGATGGGGGAGATTTGTCAGCACCCCCTTTGGTAAAAGGGGATAAAGCGGGATTGGTTATTCTCGGCATCGACCCCGGCTTTGCCCGCACCGGGCTGGGAGTTGTTTCTCAACAAGGTTCCCAATTAACTCATATTTGGCACTCATGCATCGAAACCCCCGCAGACCAAGACTTTGCCCGCCGCCTGCAGGCCGTGCGCAATGACGTTGCAGAGGCTATTCGCCGCTTTAAGCCAAGCGTCGCCGCGGTTGAGCATCTTTTTTTTCAGTCTAACGTAAAAACCGCCATTAAAGTCGGCATGGCGCGCGGCGTAATTCTTCTTGCCTTGGCCGATGCGAACTTACCGGTAATTGAACTCACTCCCAACGAAATAAAACAAACCGTAGCCGGCCACGGAGCAGCCGATAAAAACCAGATTCAACTAATGATCAAGCGTTTGCTGTCGCTTAAAGCCTCACCCAAGCCGGACGATGCGGCCGACGCTCTGGCTATCGCCATTGCCGGCGGACTCATACATCAAACCCATACCAAACTCAATCAAAACTAGGTAGGGAACCAAACCCGCAACCTTGAAGAAGAGCTGTATTCGCCCGCGCAAAGCAAATGAATCGCGTTTACACGGGTTCATCGCCACAGTTAAACTTCGTCTGTTTTTAGGGCTGTTTGTAGGTCGATTTCCCCTTGCCGAAAAAGGGTCGCTATGTTAAAATTTTACAGCTATAACAAGCGAAAACTATGCAAATATATTGGCAAGGTTATTCCTCAATTCGCATCGAAACCAAGCAAAATGAAGAAGCTTGTACGCTCATGACCGACCCGTTTCAAAACGAATCGGCCATGCGTATGCCGCGCTCCGCGGAGCCTGATGTTTTGCTCTTATCCAACCAAGATCAAAAGCTTTTTAATGTGGACGCGGTGGCCGGAAAACCGTTTACAATTTCCGAACCCGGTGAATATGAAGTCGGCGGTGTTTTTGTGTACGGCGTGCAAGATCCGGAGGCCGATGAAGGCAAAAAACGCCCCATCATCTATCGCCTCGAAGCCGAAGACATGGCGCTCGCTTTTTTGGGCGGCTTAAAACGCAATCTCACCAACAAAGAAATCGAAGGTCTGGGCAATGTCGACATTCTAATTCTACCTGTCGGCGGAGGCGATTTCTTTGATGCGAAAGCCGCTTCCAAAATCATGTCGCAAATAGAACCGCGTATCGTTATCCCGATCCACTATCACATAAGCGGCATTAAAACCAAACTGGGCACTGTCGATCAATTTTGCGAATCACTCGGCGTTTGTAAACGCGAAGATGTAAACAAACTGAAAATTTCCAAAAAAGATCTGCCCGCGGATGATATGCATATAATGGTGGTAGAGCGCACTTAACTCAAATTGTCTATCAAGCTAAAAGCCTTTCAAGTCCATCGCGTTATACGCGATCCAAAAAGCTTGACGGGCCGAGCCTACTGCACAAAGCTTTACGCAAAGTGTAATGAATATGATGGACTTGTAACTTAGTTGGAGGATATGCCCCGTAAAAAAACCGCAACAACCGAAGAGGCTAAAAGCGGCGCTCCCAAACGAGCCCGCAAAGCTCCGGCCAAGCGCGTCTCAAAAGCCGCGTCTGGCGCCTCATCTTCCGTTGAGCGCCCTCGCATTCTCTCGGCCGAAGAAAAGCGGCAGCTCATTTTGGCCCACGCGGCCGAACGCCGGCCCGTGGATACGGTTCAGCGCTTTTCGCTGTGGACCGGAGTGCTGGTCTGTGTCTTGGCTATAACCATCGGCTGGCTTTACACTATGAGGCAAAGCATTGCCGGTGCCATCCAGACCGACAGCCTCGCCGAAGAGGCAATGGATTACGGGGAGCTTAAACAATCGCTAGATCAAAATATCGGCAAAATGGTCGAAGAAATCGACGCTCTGCAAGAGCAAAACTTGCTCGAATTCCAACAACAGGCTCAAGAGTTTCAAGCCGCTTCCGGTGCATCCGCCTCAGCCGCGTCCGGCACGCGCTCCGCTTCTTCCACCGGCTCTGATGTTAGATCAGACCTCTTCCAACCCGGAGATGATACCGATAAAGATAATTCCGAAAAATTCGAACTCTCACCCGGAATTTCAATCGATACACTTAACTCTAATTAGCAAATAACGAATAACAAAAAATAAAGAAAATCAATACAAATCACTTTGTTATTTATAAATTATTATTTAACTGTAAGTTATGGCAGATCAAGCACCAAAAGAAGAATACGGAATCGGCAATGTGATTCCGCAATCCCTCTCCGAAGAAATGCGGAGCTGTTATTTGGATTACGCGATGTCCGTTATCATAACCCGCGCGCTGCCCGATGTACGCGACGGAATGAAACCCGTTCACCGCCGTATCCTCTATGCCATGTGGCAGGAGGGGCTAAAGGCCGGTGCAAAATTCCGCAAGTCGGCCACGGTCGTCGGCCGTGTTATAGGTGATTTCCACCCGCACGGCGACTCCGCGGTTTATGACGCCATGGTGCGCATGGCTCAAGACTTTTCCATGCGCTACATGCTGGTTAAGGGCCAGGGTAACTTTGGCTCTGTCGACGGCGACCCGCCCGCGGCCTACAGGTACACCGAGGCCAAGCTCGCGGCCATCGCCGAGGAATTGCTCTACGACATCGAAAAGCAAACGGTTGATTTTGCTCCCAACTTTGACGGCTCCAAAAAAGAACCAACCGTTTTGCCCGCCAAGCTTCCCAATCTTTTATTAAACGGCACCTTGGGCATTGCCGTGGGCATGGCCACAAACATTCCGCCTCACAACTTAAGCGAACTCTGCGACGGCATAACGGCCATTATCGACGACCCCGAAATACCCGTCGATAATCTAATCAAACTCATCCCCGGGCCGGATTTTCCCACGGGCGGCATCATTTACGATAAAAACGAAATCAAGCAAGCTTATGCCACCGGCAAAGGCGGTATAGTAATGCGCGCCGCCACAGACATCCAAGAAACCAAAGCCGGCCAGTTCCGCATCCTCGTCACCGAAATCCCATACGCGGTCAACAAGTCCACGCTCTTGGAAAAAATCGCCACGCTTGTACAAGAAAAGAAAATCGAAGGCATCAAAGGCTTAAGCGATGAATCCAATAAAGAAGGTATCCGCATTGTCATCGACCTTAAAAAAGACGCTTATCCCAAAAAAGTCTTGAATCAATTGTTTAAGATGACATCTTTGCAAGAAACTTTCCACGTCAACATGCTGGCACTCGTGGAAGGCGGTATCCAGCCCCGCGTTTTAACTCTCAAAGACATTCTCACCGAATACGTTAATCACCGCAAGGAAGTGGTCCGCCGCCGCACCGAGTTCGATCTAAACAAAGCCAAAGACCGCGCGCACATACTCGAAGGTTTGCGCATCGCGCTTCTTAAAATCAACCAGGTTATCGAAACCATTAAAAAGTCTAAAGACAAAGATGTTGCGCGCACAAACCTCATGAAGAAATTTAAGCTCTCCGAGGCGCAATCTACCGCTATTTTGGAAATGCGATTGCAACAGCTCGCCAACCTGGAGCGCTTAAAAGTTGAGCAAGAGTATCAAGAAAAACTCGCGCTTATCAAAGAACTCGAATCCATCCTGAAATCCATCAAAAAAATGCTTGGCATCATCAAAGACGAAGTGCAAGAACTAAAAGAAAAGTATGGCGACGAGCGCCGCACCAAAGTCATTCCGCACCCTGTTGGCGATTTTAGCATGGCAGACCTCGTCCCGGATGAAACCGCTATCGTCATGCTTACCCGCGACGGCTATATCAAGCGTTTGCCTCCCGACACCTTCCGCACACAAGGCCGCGGCGGTAAAGGTGTGGCCGGCCTTTCCACCAAAGAACAAGACGAAGTCTTCCAACTCTTCTCAACCCGCACGCATTCCGACTTGCTCTTCTTCACGTCGCGCGGCCGCGTCTTCCAGCTCAAAGCGTACGAAGTTCCGCAAGGTTCGCGCACGGCCAAAGGCCAAGCCATAGTCAACTTTCTCCAACTGGCTCCGGGTGAGCGCGTGGCCAAGGCCTTGCCCTTCACCGACGTTGAAGGCATGAAGTTCATGATGATGGTTACATCGCAAGGAACCATTAAAAAAGTTCCGCTGGAAGATTTCAAAAACGTGCGTCGCAGCGGCTTAATCGCCATCAAGCTCCACGAGGGCGACGACTTGGAATGGGTTAAGCCCACAACAGGCAAAGATGAAGTCTCCATCGTTACGCAAAACGGCCAATCCATCCGCTTCGAAGAATCCGATGTGCGCCCCATGGGCCGCGCCGCGGCCGGTGTACGCGGCATTAAACTCAAGAAAGACGACAGAGTCGTGGGCATGGATATTATAAACTCCGCCGAAGCCAAAAAAGGTAAATTCACTTTGTTCACCCTCTCCGAAAAAGGCATGGGCAAACAGACCAACATTAAGGAATTCAAAGTGCAAAATCGCGGCGGCTCCGGTGTGCGCGCCATGAAGGTCACCGCCAAAACCGGCAAAGTGGCGGCCGCCTTCGTCGCCCCGGCCGATGAAACAAGCGACCTCATGATGATCAGCAAAAAAGGCGTCGTTATCCGCCAAACTTACGCCAACGTACCCGTTTTGGGCCGTGATACCCAAGGCGTCCGCCTCATGCGCCTCAAAGATGCCGACGATGGAGTTTCATCCGTCACATTCGTAGGCCTCGACGATGAAGACAAGAACACCTAAAACCGACCCTGATGTACCCGGATTAACAATCAAGGATTAACACGATTATTATTTATACAAAACCTCCCGTCGAGCTGAGCTCGACGGGGGATTTTTGATTTTTTTCTTTATTGTCTAACCATGTTTTTCAAACCGACTATTCATCGCTTATACTCGCTTATTATTGATTACCGACTTTAGAAAATAATAATCCTGCTAATAATTGAGCGATAACCTGAGCGAAAATCAAAGCTCCGCCCGGATGGCTCTGCCAGGAGGGTTCAAACAATTACTCCAACACCTTATCAATCAAGCCATACGCTTTGGCCGCTTTAGGATCCATAAAATTATCTCTGTCCGTATCTTTCTCCAAAGTCTTAAGCGGCTTGCCGGTATGCTTGGCCAAAATTTTATTCAGCTGATCTTTTGTCTTCAAAATTCTTTCAGCGTGAATCTTAATATCGGTTGCCTGGCCCTCAACTCCGCCTAAAACTTGGTGAATCATTATCTCCGAATTGGGCAAGGCAAAACGCTTGTCCGGCGCGCCGCCGGCCAAAAGTACCGCGCCCATGGAAGCGGCGAGGCCTGTGCAAATAGTGCTCACGTCACAGCCAATATGTTGCATAGTGTCATAAATCGCGAGTCCGGCCGTCACCGAACCGCCCGGTGAGTTCACGTAAAGCTTAATGTCTTTATTCTTATCTTGGCTTTCCAAAAATAACATCTGCGCGATCACGATATTGGCGATTTCATCGCTGATGGGAGTGCCCAACATGATGATGCGGTCTTTTAGCAAGCGCGAATAAATATCATACGCCCGCTCGCCGTCATGCGATTTTTCAATCACCGTGGGTATTAAAAAATCTTGCGGCGCTTGGGATTTTATTTCGTAGGGATTCATATACTCTTGAACATCTCCGCCAGAGGCGGATGCGCCTATGGCGCAGAATTTCGAACAACGAACTTCGAATTTGGTTAAATTTGATTGTAAATTAAGTTAGTTATTAACGTATCAGTTCTCAAAGCATAAGCTATACTCGCTTAGCAGTCAAATGCTAGGAGTGCTAATTAAGCGGCTCCCTCCTCTTATTTTAACAGGAGGGTTGGGGAAGAGTTAAACAACCTCAAATCCGGTTGCCGTCTCGCGGATAGCGCCCTCCACCGTAAAGCCTGCGGCGAGTTTATGCCCTCCTCCGCCAAAGAGCTTTGCGATTACCGCGACATCCCGGCTCACCGACCTCATCGAAGCCTTAATGGTGCCGTCCCCTTTGTCATGCAATACAAGTATGGCCTCCGCATTGCCGGTAACCGCTTGCAAAAAGTTGGGTATTCCTTCAACCGCGTTTGGTTCTACGCCCAGCCGTTTAAAGTCTTCATTTGTAATATACGTTACCGCCAAATCTTGGCTTTCGTTTTTTTGCAACCGCTCAAGCGCCAAACCCCAAAGCTTTAGAATCGGTAATGATTTGTTTTTTAGCAAAAAGTTGGCCACCTCGTTTATTCTGGCGCCATAGCTGACCAAGCGCCCGGCAATCTCCATGCCGCGGCCGGTTGTGGCCGCATTACTAAAATGCGAAGTATCCGTCAAAATCCCGGTCATGAGCGATGTGGCCATGGCCGAGTCAATCAGCACTCTATTGGTTTCAAAAAACCTGGTCACCACCTCGCAAGTCGAGGTCGCCTCAACATCAACCAAATTTATATCTCCGTAAAACTGATTGGTTTTGTGATGGTCTATATTTACTAAAATAGGAGAGCCGGGTAATGCTCCAACAAAGTCAGCTATGCCCGCGTAAACCAGATCACCCGAATCAAATACGATCACCGCATCGTACTCACTATTAAAAATATTCTCGTCATTTGTGTAGTCAAAAAAAGCATCCAAATACCTATATTGATTCGCCGGCAAATCCTTGCAAAACAAAACCGCGTCTTTACCATCGCGTTTAAGCCAGCTGTAAAAAGCGCTCGTCGAACCAAGCGCATCACCGTCCGGCTTTTGGTGCCCAATCAAAAGTACGCGCTTCTTATCTCGAAGCACGTCATAAAGACGCTTTATTATTAGGTCAAAATCCATAAAACACAGAACCTTAATTAACCATGATTTAAAAATGATTAACCAAAATTGCTAAAGGTATTGATCTTATTATCTAAATCAATTGTCTAGCTTAAAGCTTTTTCTGATTCATGTCAACCATTAGCTATCAGCTCTTGACCGCCTTTGGCGGTATCAGCTAACCGCTAGTCGAGTTTTCCCTCATCTTTAAGTTCATCTATATATTCATTCAACTCGGCACCAATCTGCTGGCTATTGTCAAAGCTCCAATGCAATTTGGGCAGTCTGCGCATTTTAAGCGTTCCGGCCATTTCTTTTAAGATATCATGCTTAAACTCATCCAAGGTCTTTAAAACATCATCTTGCATGCCAACGGGCATTACGCTTAACACCGTATTGGCAAATCTTAAATCATTGGTGAGCTTGGCATCAACCACTGTCACCAAAGATCCCAATGGGAATTCAACTTTGCGTTCCAAGATATCGGCCATTGCATCCTTAAAGTGTTCTTTGCGTTGATTATAATCTGTCATAACGTCTGAACCCTACAACAAAACATCTTATGCTACAAGTCCGGCCATCAGCTCTTGACCGCCTTTGGCGGTATCCGCTACCAGCTTTTGATTTT
>WJLP01000030.1 GCA_014728435.1 Candidatus Uhrbacteria bacterium | reverse complement strand
CTCTTCGAGCTTCGGGTGGCAGGCCATTTGACGTTATTGTCAGAAGGTCGGTCTACGGAAGTCTCTTCGAGCTTCGGGTGGCAGGCCATTTGACGTTATTGTCAGAGGGTCAGCTCCACGAAGTTTTGGCGTAGTGGGGCAGGTACCGAAGCGGTCAAACGGGGCAGACTGTAAATCTGCTGGCTCAGCCTTCCCAGGTTCGAATCCTGGCCTGCCCACCAATAAAAAATCCCTTGAGGGATTTTTTGTATATTCCCAACTTCTAAATTCTAACCACTAACCACTAACCACTAACTTTTAAATACTAATTGGTATAAAATGGAAGCATGAGTTACGCGACCTATATTATTTTCAGCCAGGCTTATAGTAGATACTATATTGGCAGTACTAAAGACATTGGGAAACGGTTAAAGAAACATAATAGCGGCGCGACAAAATCAACCAAACCCTATAGGCCATGGGTTCTTATTTATTTGGAAAAATTTCAGACGAAGTCCGAAGCCTACATAAGAGAAAAAGAGCTCAAATCATATAAGGGAGGTGAAGCCTTTAAGAGGTTACTGCGGTCAAATCCCGCCTCGGGCGGGACCCCGCCTTCATCAAATATTTTAAATTAATGTGGCGGGGCGGGGCAGACTGTAAATCTGCTGGCTCAGCCTTCCCCCGCCATGGCGGGGCCTGCCCACCAATAAAAAATCCCTTGAGGGATTTTTTGTATATTCCCAACTTCTAAATTCTAACCACTAACCACTAACTTTTAAAATCTTCGAGATGGGAATTATGGCAGAGCAGGATGAGAATGGGAAGGAGTATTGCTTTTTTTATGCGTTTGGATAAAAATGGTGAGGCTATGAAAGTAAAAAAGTTTTTTTTAATTTTGGTCTTAGCGTATTTTATTGCACCAAGCGTAACCTACGCATATCAGCCTAAGCTGATTCGTTATTCCAGTTCATATACAATTCAGAATCCGGAAAGAGGGGTGGCTTACTATTCCGAATTAATGGGAAATAAGATGAGGTTTTTAATTAATTTTGAGAAAGCGGATGATTTAGTTATAAAAATTCGCATGCCCGATATGCCGGAATCTCATGCGAATAAAATTCAGGCCTCGCTGAATTATAAAAATAGAGATGGAGAGTATGTTAAAGAAACTTTAGCATTGGATGAAGATGAATGGAGCGAATATCATGACGAATTGACAGGTAATGATTATCTATTGGGACCTGAATTTCAAGCTGAAGTTGCCAGTGGAACCCATACTTTGTTCATTACTTCGCCGCCGGACAATGAGAAGCCTTTTGTGTTGATTGTGGGATATATGGAGGACAAGTCTTTAGGGGCACAGTTTGAAAAAATCATTGAGCTCGGAAAGATTAAGAATATGGTGTATTCCGAGTTTCCATTAAAAGCTTATTATAATATTTATGGAGTTGTATTGCTGATACCGACTGTGGTTATTGTTGCTTTAATAGTATTTATCGCAGTTAAAGAATATTTGAGGATTAAAAAACAGGACCAAGAAGAAGAGGTGGTACAAAACGACGATTTAGACGGAGAGGATAAGTAAGAATCTATCTGATGTAACCTTCGGCGCGACTTCTGGTGGTGGCCGGGGCGGATGAACGAGGGATGGCGCCGTTGTGAGGAGTTAGCCGCTCCTCATTTTGTATATAAATATCAGCTATTTCGGAAAGTGTTGCGTATTGAAGCTCGCCGGAAGCTTTGTATTTATCGAGTTGACTTAAAAGATCATCCCACCAAATTGTGCGGTTCGTCCAATAAGAAGGATCATTTTTATCAGCGGTCCATTCATCAGGTATGCGTTTCATGCCGGGGTCGGCTTTAAAATCGCGCGGCGAGATGAAGAGGGCGTAAGTATTGATACGGTCGGGTTTGCGGTTGGCTATCGCACGTTCGACCGCGGCCAGGCTGTTGACTCTTTCGCCCCCGCCGATGTAAATATATTTTCCTTCAGGATCGTGATGAGTCCAGTTGGCGGTATCCGGTCGCCAAACCCAATCGGCAATCGGTTCTCCGGCGCCATGGCCCGGGCTGGCTATACCCCAGAGAATGTTGAATTCCGGGTAATATTTGTCGAGATAGGCAAAATGATTGGTTAAATTATCCTCCTTCAGCCCGGAGGCGACATGTGTGGGCGTGCCGCCTGCCGCTTGGATGCGCCGGCGAACTTCGTGATATTTAACCTGTGATTCATGCGCATGCGCGTCGATTTCATGGCCTAAATTTTCGATATCAAGATAAAAACGATTATCAAAATTTTTAACTCCATCGGAGAATGTCCAATCCGAGCCGAAATTGATTTTTGCGTCATGCCCGGCCACCATCTCGGCAAATGCACGCAATGTTTTTGTGTAGAACTTCAGTAATTCTTTATTGCCGTCATAATTGGGCACATTGTCTTTTATTTTGCCGTTTTGGGCATCTTCCTCATTATGCAAAACGATTGTGAGATAGAGTGGTTCGGTGGGGTCGGCGGTTTCTTCCTTGTTTGGCGTATCGCAATCCTGCGGGCATTTGCCGGATTTTTGTTCAAATTCGTCACATACGTTATCACCGCAGCCGGAAACAAGTTTGGGCAAATTTTCGGATTGTGTGCCGCTCGTGTCTTCTTGAATGTCGATACAGCCCGCGCCTAAATTAAGGATGAAAAGCGGCAGAAGCAGTAACCCCGCAATAGAGAAAGATTTTTTTTGCATACGCTGTAATTATACAGGAATAGAGCCAGCTAAACAAAAGCAAGGTGGAGTTTAGTCGTTTGTTGTTGTATAATAAACGATATGTCAAATGGAGGAAGGTATATTTTTGACGCCTTAACACTGGCCGTTAAGTCCAATGCGTCAGACGTGCATTTTGAATGCGGCAGAGCGCCGATTTTTCGCATTCAAGGTTTGTTGCAGGAAAGCGCGATATCTGATCCGATAACCGAAGAAGTTTTACTATCTGAAATAAAGCCGTGGCTGTTGCCCGAAGCCTACGAACAATTAATGGCGCATAGTGATGTGGATTTTTCTTATGATTTTGGCGAAACCGGCAGATTCAGGTTTGCGGCTTATTGGAAGGG
>WJLP01000002.1 GCA_014728435.1 Candidatus Uhrbacteria bacterium | reverse complement strand
CCGCCAGAACCATCAATACCATCGTGACTTTCATTTTGCATTCTCCTAGATGTTTGTTTCAAACTTTTTAATTTTGATAGCTAAAATTAGCACAATTTTGCCTTTTTGTCAATAGTTACGGATCAAAATCGTTATAAATTAGGCAAAATATGGGATTTTTGCTAAATTAAGGCTAGTATGTTTCACCAACTCAAAAACCTGGTACCGCAGGGCCTGAAAGACGTTTATCATTACATCTTATCGCATCTGGCCGCGGTTTATTATGGACACCCATCACGCGAAATGATCGTGATCGGCGTAACCGGCACCAATGGCAAAACCAGCACGGCCTACATGATTGCCAAAGCGCTTGAGGCCGATGGCTCCAAAACCGGCTGTACCACAACCGCCATCTTCAAAGTCGCGGACAAAGAATGGCTCAATAACACCAAAATGACCATGTTGGGACGTTTTCAATTGCAAAAATTACTTCGTCAAATGGTTACAGCCGGCTGTAAGTACGCAGTCATCGAAACATCTTCCCAAGGTATCATGCAACATCGCCACGCTAACATTGCTTATGACATCGGCGTTTTCACCAACCTCACACCCGAACATATCGAGGCACACGGCGGTTTTGCCAATTATAAACAAGCTAAAATCCAATTATTTCATCATATCGCCAAACTGCCGCCTAAAAATCTCGCCTCCAAATCCGCGCCGCGCGCCGCTGTCTTAAATCATGACGACGAACACTGGCAAGATTTTAAAGTCGCGCGACTGGACAATATCCTCACTTACGGAGAAGGGGAGGGGGCTGAAGTACGTGCGCAAAATATCACCGAATCTACAAGCGGCACATCCTTTACGGTTGCGGGCGCGCAAATTAATCTCAAAATCTTGGGGCGCGTTAATGTCATAAACGCTTTAGCCGCGCTTGCTGTGGCTAAAACCTGCGGTCTGAGTCTTGCGGCCGCCGCAAGCCAACTCGAAAAAATAACCGGTATTGCCGGGCGCTTTGAGCTTATCGACGAAGGTCAGGATTTTACCGTCATCGTTGATTACGCGCCCGAGCCCGCCTCGCTCAAGCAAGTCTATCAAACCATAAAAGCACTCGGCCCCAAGCGCATTATCCATGTGCTCGGCTCTTGCGGCGGCGGCCGTGACGCGGCCAGGCGGCCAATCTTGGGCCGTATGGCCGGCCAAAACGCGGACATTGCCATCATCACCAACGAAGATCCATACGATGATGATCCGATGTCAATCATTAACCAAGTAGCAGATGGCGCCAAACAAGCGGGCAAGGTCGAAAATCAAGATCTTTTTCTCATTCAAGATCGCGGCGAGGCTGTTTTGAAGGCTGTAAAACTCGCCCAAAGCGGAGATTTGGTCTTGCTCACCGGTAAAGGCGCCGAACAGGCAATCTGTGTTGAAAACGGCAAAAAAATCCCTTGGGATGAGCGCAATGCGGCCCGCCAAGCCATCCGCGGCCGAATTGCTAAATCCGGCTAAATATAATACAATGTTAAACATACATATATTCAATTTAAGCAAGTATTTCCAAATATACCTCTAGCACTGTTTGGTCAAAATTATCTTTTGAATATATTTGGTAAAATTTGTTTCTTGTTTATATTTGGTAGTATCTTAGTATAGTATGTTCCGCATTGAATCCATCATCCAGCTTAAAGAAGAAGAAAATATCGAGGCACAGGTTCGCAGGCACTTGGCATCCCTTATTCCAGCGCTGTTTATCTCCATGCTATTTATTGTGGTGCCGTTCTTTTTTTTATTTCCGCTTTTCAGTTATGGTTTGGCCGGAGTCATCATCTTCGGCGCGAGCGTCATGATCGGCATTATCTGGGTTATTCGCGCGCTGTATCTTTGGAATGCTGACGTACTGGTCGTTACCAATATGCGCATAGTGGATGTGGATCAGCGCGGTTTGCTTTCGCGCCAAGTTTCCGAAGCTTCCTATGACGTTATTCAAGACGTATCCTGGAAGCGCGAAGGTTTTTGGCAGACCATTTTTCGCATGGGTTCGGTTAGCGTGCAAACCGCGGGCACGGCCGCCAAAATCGAAGCCAATCAAGTTCCGCATCCTGCCAAATTGCACGAAATCATCAACGACGAACGCTTAAAATACAAAGAGGAGGCCAAAGAGACCCAAAAAGCAACTCCCAAAAACAAAGACCGCCGCGCGCGTCTGCGCCGCATCGCCGAGCTGTTGGAAGAAGTGGGTGACAGCGCTGTTGCTGAAATCGAATCTGTTTTAGAACGCAAAGTTAAGCATCAATCCATGAAAAAGATCTTCGCAGATCAAGAAAAACCTTCCGAGGAAGAAGAATAATGCTTGCTATGAGTAATTTGCCGCAAGAAAAATCATTAAAAAACCGGCTGGCCGATAAAGCCAAATGGCCTTTGTTTTTGATTGCCAATATTGCCATTTTGCTGGTTGTGGGCATGTCCACTGTGCGTGAAACTTACCGTGGTTGGAGCGTGGACCAAGAAATTCAAGCCTTGGAACAAAAGGCCGCGTCATTGGAGGGTCGGCGCAGTGAGTTGGCCGCATTTGCCGACCGCTTGCAGTCGCCCGAATACATCGAACGCGAGGCACGCGCTAAGCTGGGATTGCAAAAACCCGGCGAACATGTGATTATTCTGGAAGGCGTTTCCGCCACCAGCTCCCAATGGTCTATCGAAGTTACGCCTCCGCCGCCGGTTGCTATTGATACCCGATCCAACCCGGAGCGCTGGTGGGATTATTTTACTAAACCCAAAACTTGATATGAGCAAATCTCAACAAAAAATCATCGGCCTTTCGGCCGCGCTCTTGCTGGTAATCGTCATCACCCTTACCGTGGGGATCACAATCTACGGCATCTACACAGAGCAAAACGATGGCACCGCCTCGCGCTTTGTGGCAAAAGCTTTGGCTTTACCGGCCGCCAGCGTAGAAGGCCGCAAGGTTGCCTATACCCGTTTTCTCCTGACTCGCGATGCTGTTAAACGCTTCATAAACAGTGAGGCCGGTCAAGATGTTGGCGCGGCCATGCCCCCGGAAGATCAACTGAACCAAAACATCTTGGAACAACTCATTCGCCAGCAAATGGTTGCGGCCATCGCCGCGCAAAAGCAAGTAACACTTTCCGATGAAGAGGTGGATGAAGTCTTCAACGAAGTGGCCTCTCAAGCCGCGTCTTCAACTCAATCCGATATCGATACATACTTACGGGATAATTACGGCTGGAATCAAGACAACTTTCGTGAATACGTGCTTAGGCCGGCCCTGCTTG
Organism: Candidatus Uhrbacteria bacterium; assembly: GCA_014728435.1. Lineage (GTDB taxonomy): Bacteria > Patescibacteriota > Patescibacteriia > 2-12-FULL-60-25 > 2-12-FULL-60-25 > MWCR01. Next base: position 13,397 of record WJLP01000002.1, on the reverse strand, counting down.
AGCAAAAATTGGCCCAACAATTAAGTACCGGATCCAATCCCGTGGCACTCGAAAACTTGCTTATCACCAAACGCCAGAGTGAGGATGTGGTGGTATATCTCAAGTTCAGCGATGACTCGCAATCAACCGCTCCATCTGAGTAAAGAATCAAAAACAAGCCGGCTCATCCGATTATACTTATAAACAAAAACCGCTCGATTACTCTTGCGGTTTTTTGTGGAGCCGAAAGCGGGATTCGAACCCGCGACCTCTGCTTTACGAAAGCATTGCTCTACCAGCTGAGCTATTTCGGCAAACTTGTCAACAGGTGGATTTTAGGTCAAGCCGACTAACGATTTTCAGCGTCCGGAGTCTGGCGCCCGGTGTCTAAATTATGCTATACTTGGATTACCTATGTGTAAAAGGGTCACAGTTATTTTAATGTCCATGAGTGTACTAATTTGCCTGGGATTAGTCAAACCTGCGATTGCCGCTACAAACTTTTTCGGTTCATTTGCTTTTACGCAACTTTTTTTAGACATCGGCTTTATGGAGCGCGAAGTAAATCTGGATCTGCCCGACATGAACCTCAAAGTCGGTTTCTCATCCGCCGACATTCCCGCGCCCGGTGTGCTGGCGCTGATAACCGAAGCTCCCAAAACCTCATCCAGTCCGCTGGGGAATGAAATCGTTTCCGATAAAATACAACTTAATTGGCAAACAAATGCCCCCGAGTCACCGGAGTTTGCTCTGCTTACCGTTTACACAGCTAAATGCTCCGACCTCGTGGGCTTGGAATGCGCTTTTGAGCAAAGCCTGCATGGTCAAAACTCAATCATCAAAGCGCAAGAATCCACCACAAATTCGGTTAGGGCCAGAGTTAAAATAAATTCGTCCGTGCGAGTTGTCTATATCCCCAAGCAAGAATCCGAAGTTGAAGATCCCGGCTACATGACCCAAGGCGTTGCGTCTTGGTATGCCTATAAGGGTTGTAATTGCGCGGCCTCACCCGACTTTCCCAAAGGCAGTTATGTTAAAGTAACGCGCACAAATGATCCGTCCAAGTCAGTCATTGTCCGCATTAATGATTATGGACCGGAACGCGATATCTTCCCGGATCGTGTCATAGATCTCGACAAAGTCGCATTCATGCAAATAGCTCCGCTTGGCGCGGGTTTAACCCACGTGAGCGTGGAACCGGTCGACACACCTCACAAACCCATGCCCGTGCCGCAAGTTCAAGTAAATTCAAATACATCTCAAACTGTTGCGGATCTGGGCTGGGAATACTAACTAAAATGTCGCAATTACCCGCAACTGACGATAAAGGATAAAACTTAAATAAATTGAAAGCAAAAGACTAAAGCTGAAAGTAATTGCAAATAACTGTAAATAATTTACAAAAAATGATTGATCTAAAAAACATCTCCAAAATATACGGATCTGATGTCCACGGCCTGCGTGATATCAACATCGGCATCGAGGCGGGTGAATTCGTTTGCATTGTGGGAACAAGCGGCGCAGGTAAAACCACGCTTGCCAAGCTTTTAATTGCCGAAGAGCGCCCCACGCGCGGTAAAATCAAAATCGGCGGCTGGGATATCACAAAAATCAAGCGCCGTGAAATCCCATATTTGCGCCGGCAAATCGGCGTGGTCTTTCAAGATTTCAAATTGCTCAAAAAGAAAACTGTTTGGGAAAACGTTTCATTTGCTCTCGAAGTATCCGGTGAAACCAATCGCCGCATCCGTGAGATCGTGCCCCATGTCTTAAAAGTAGTGGGCCTGGACCAAAAAGCCTATCGTTTTCCAAATCAGCTCTCCGGCGGAGAACAGCAGAGAGTCGTAATTGCCCGTGCTTTGGTGCACCGCCCCAAAATCCTGCTCGCGGACGAGCCCACCGGCAACCTGGATACCATCAATACCGCCGATGTTATCGAAGTTCTCAAGAAAATCAATGACTTCGGCTCAACCGTAGTGCTCGTCACCCACAATCGCGAAGTGGTCAATTCGCTCAAAGGCCGAGTAATTACGCTCGCCGATGGCCGCGTGATCGCCGATAAAAAACACGGCAAGTATATCTTGCAGAGCTAAATATGAAATTATTCACCTCTCTTGGACGCATCATCTCTTTTGCCTGGAAAAATGTCATCCGCAATGCTTGGATCGGTCTGGCCACGGTTTTGGTTTTGGTCTTGGCTTTGCTATCCGTCAACGTTCTTATCGGCGTAAACGCTCTGGCTTCCTCGGCCATCAACATCCTGGAAAAAAAGATCGACGTCAGTGTTTACTTCGTACCCGAAACTCCGGACGCAATCTTGGAACAAGCTCGCTCTTACATGGCATCATTACCCCAGTCGGAAAGTGTTAAGCTGTTTACGGCCGACCAAGCTTTGGAGGCCTTCAAAGAGCGTCATGCCAACGACCCCAGCATCTTGGACGCGCTCAACGAGCTGGACGCGAATCCTTTGGGCGCGACCATGGTAATCAAAGCCGTTCGAACCTCCGACTATCCGTTTTTAATGGAAGCGCTCAATAATCCGCAATTCAGCTTTGCCGTCGAATCCAAAACATACGATGATCATACGGTTGCCATCGAGCAGGTTGAACAAATCGCCGCCTCCGTGCGCTACTTCGGTCTCATTCTTACCGCTGTATTCATCGTCTTCTCGGCTCTGATTGTTTATAACGCCATTCGTGTATCAATTTACACCCAGCGTGAAGAAATCGGCATTATGCGCCTTGTTGGCGCGTCTAATGCCTTTGTGCGCCTGCCCCTCATCTTGGACGGAATCTTCTTCGCTTTACTTGCTCTGCTTATCTCCGGCGCATTAATCGCCGTCATCATCTCTGTCGCCGAACCGTACTTAATCTCTTTTTACGATGGCGCGGATCCGGGCTTAAAAACATATTTTACAAACAATTTTATTCCGTTAATTCTGGGCCAAGGCGCCGCTCTTTCGCTGATTGTCGCGCTCGCTTCTTGGGCGGCAGTGGGCAAATATCTTAAGAAATAATATGCCAGTAAAAGCCGACATCGAAAACAAGCAATGGGATGCAAACCGGGCCCGGCTTTATGAATTTGCCAAAAAAAATCAAGCAAAAGATTTTTTCGCGGATCAGCTCTTTGCTGTCATGACCGAGTGTCCGCTTAATGCGGATTGCATCAAGAAACAGCGGCAAACCGCAAAAAAACAAAGCTCGGCATTAACTGTCGCGAACGCCGAGGAGCTTTCACTGGATTCGGAGGATTTACGCGTGCTTGTTGCCGCCATGCCCGGAGATTGGGCCGGCTCCATCATCTGCTCCTGCCGGCAATTTTCTCATAAAACTCAAAGCTCGAATAAGCACTGTGTCATACGAATTGCATCCGAAGCGCTTCCTGTCGAAATCCACATCCACAATACTCTCGAGCAAAATTCGCTTGCAACGGATATAATTTGCTCCGGGCTGCTTCATTCCTACAGCGCGGCTTATTTTTCAAAACAGCTTAGTAAAGATCTTATATCCGATGTGGAACATTTTTTAGATAAGATCGATACACATCAATTTCACGCCACACACAAAGATCTACTTCATAAACCAACCCGCTCCAGCCGCAAAGTCCGGTACGATAAAAACGCGGCACTATTCGCTTCAATTCTGCAAACCACCTACGAAGCTCCATTTTACAGCGACAAGCAAGATTGGAAATGCGCGACTCAAAAAGCCTTGATGGGAATGCAGTACATTAAAATGGCTGATGCGCGGGAACTGGTCAAACTCTTGAGCCGTTTTTTCGAAGAGGCTGATCCGCAAGCCGATATGAACCGTTGTATTCGCCAATACCAGCATTTGCAAAAAAGCATGAGGCACAAGCAATGGATTGCTCGTATGGCCGAATTGTTTAACGGCATAGAAGACGAAGGAGTAAAAAATTTCGTACGACGCTGGGTCGGGCAATTGCGCGACAAGCCGGATCAGCCCGTATTCCCTCCCATTAAGCGCTCATTAAACACCGGCTCTCAAATGGCTTATACTGATGCCAAGGAACTGAGCGCCAGCCTTACCTACAGTCTTCGGCTCGAATCGCCAAGTCCAAGCCTGGAACGTGAAGCTGTAAACGCGCTTACGGCCGATATCCGCCGTTTTAACGAAAGCTGGAAGACGCTGGATAAATCCGAACAGAAATTTTTACGCCCTAAATTATTGCAAATAGTACACTCAAGTATAGTCTAGTATGGTTTCAGATAAATACAGCCTAATCATATGCCACACTCACGGCCGGCCGCTTGGAGAGGTGGTTTTTGATCATGATTTGTTTAAGCGCGCCGTCCTATACCCCGAAGGTGAAGAGCTCATTGGTAATTGGCTGGCGGATTGGCAGGTGAGGGGCTTACTTTACTCACATCCTGAGATCGACGATAAAAGCAAGCTCAACACTATCAGTGAACATGTGTCTATACACAGCCCTGTTTTTCCTTGCGCTTTGCGCCAATGGCTGGAAATGAGGGGCTATTATTCAATATTGCTCCCCGAAGCATCTTGGGAAATGTGGAACAAGATACAAGAATTGCCGCTCTTGCCCAATGAACGATTTTGCCTGGCGCTCCGCCTTTCCGCGGCCGATCCCGCACAACATGTTAAAAATACGGCTTCAATGCAAAGGGCGCTTAATGAAATACATACCGATTCTAAAAAAACCCGCCCAAGCCAAACAAATAAAAATAAAAACAACCCGCGAACGGTCACAAAAAAATAACGCTCGATTGAGCGTTTTAACTTGTATGACCGGTGGTGTCCAGTTCAATATTAAGTATGCGCCACTCATCAAGCTCGGAAGTTAGTGTTATAGTAAAAGGAATTTGATGATCATGCCGGCAAGTTATATAGCCGGTTACTTCGGCTGTCGTTTTGCCCTCGTTAATAGTAAGTATTTCTACGGTTTTCATCTCTTGTAAAACCGCATTTTTTTGCACAAATTTTTGAAAGCCTTTAAACCGTGTGTTGCGCTTAAAAGCGGCCGCGGTTAAATCATAAGCTCCTTGTATATCTTTCGCCTGCAGAGAGTGCAGGTGCTCTAATACCACATCATTCGGCTTTGGCTGTACTGCGTAGGAATATAGGGTCATGCCACCCATGATTAAGATGCAGATGCCCAAAAAAGCACCAAAACCGATAAAGATTTTTTGGCACGGCGTACAACAATGTTTTTTCTTTTTCCCCTCCATACAATCACAAGTATAGCATAGGCAAATTCAAGTTTTTATAAAAAAGTGCATAAATAGTTGATAAAAATAAGATAGATTCTTATCTTTCAATAATAGCTTGACCTAAACTTCATAATTTCCTATACTTACCGCAATCCGAGGTCGTCTAATGGTAGGACAGCGGCCTTTGAAGCCGTTTATCGGGGTTCGAATCCCTGCCTCGGAACCACGCTAAAATCCGCAAATTGCGGATTTTAGAGTACATAACATAAGAAAGTATAACCAAGGGGACTCGAGCCCATCCTCCCTATTGCTTGGCTCTATTATTAAAAATCAGCTCCGCGCGGAGCTGATTTTTGCTTTATTGCATGTCATCTATTACGGATTGTATGATTTGGATAATCTCCTCCTGCGGTCTTGAGCCGATAATCAACTCCTTAAGCTCCCGGTTGTCATTCAATATGAATATGCTCGGCAAACTGGTCACCTTCCAGGTATCAAAGAAGTTTGGATCCGGCACGTTCAACGGCAATGTGTAAGTTCCGCGTTCCACATACCTCTCGGATTGAACCTCGGGCACATATGATGTGAGGCCAACGAAATTAGCCTCGCCTGACAACAAGTCGCGTACTCTTTCGTAAACCAGGGCTTGCTCCTGCACCTCCGTATTCCAGGGGCCATATAAGAATACAACGGTCGGCATGCCTTCGCTCTCCACATCAGATAAAGCTTCGGTCGTGCCGTCCTCCGATGTATAAGTGAAGTTCGGCAGCCTCTCATTGTTTTCATACAGGCTTGCTTGCCACAAAGAGTTAATTATAAGCGGGAAGTCTGCGCCCGTGTCGTCTTGGGTAATCCAACTCGCGGCCGATTCGATCAAACCTTTGGCCGGATACAGCTTCAAGCTCGCGGAAACAATATTATAATCCGGAACGGTTACTATTCTGGATGTGGCGGTTTCGTACCCTTCTTTGCCCACCGACAAGTAATAGGTGCCCTGCGGAAGAATTACTGAAAAGAATCCATCCTCATCGGTCAATAGCGGGTTGGTAACTCCATACTGTTCGCCATCCCAAACAACAAACTCATTAGCAACTTGTTTGTAAATGGTAACCACTGCCTCGGATAGAGGGTTGCCGTCTTCATCCATAACCATTTCCCGATCGATTACATTAATCGGATTCAGTATGCGACTGTATGTGTTAACTCCGTCTGATAAATCGGCTCTTAGCGTGTACCAGCCCGCCTCATCAAATAGCAATTCCCCGGTCCATAAGTGCAAATCATTATCATAAGATAGGGGATAGATATCGCCGGACTTCGTATTTACCAAGTTAACAGTCCTCGCTGTAGCCTCCAGGTAAATGGTTTGCGGCTCATTGGCGATAAATTGCACGGCACCGGTAAGCGACATCGGCGCCGGGGTCGACTCAAGCGCAAACTGGTTGGCGCCTAAAACCAAGTTTTCATTGATGCTAAACGGGCACGCATCGGAAAATAGCGTCTCACCATCCGGTTGGATGCTTCTTACCGTAACACTGCAATCTCCGGTTGTTAGTCCGCTTAAGGGGAAGGAATAAGCGCCCGCATCAGGGTCATCATAACCGGTAACGGCCGTAATGGTATTCCAGCTCTGTCCGCCGGTTAGCGTATATTGAATCAGCGTATCAATATCCGGTCCCGGAACTGTGAAACCGGTTATGGTAATGGTGGGCTGGGCGGCCAGTGTAACATTGCAATGCTGGGGATTGATACCCAAATCCGGCGTTGGCTCGCCCGGCGGCTCTGCCGCGGTAATAACAGCGGGCGGCACAATTAGCGGAGGCGGCGGCTCGATGCTAACAGTTACTTCGGCGACATCACAATAACCGTCATTGTCGCAAATTTGGTAGGTGAATACATCTTCACCGTCAAAACCGGCATCCGGAGAATAGGTAATATTGCCGGTTGCCGGGTCTATGCCTGTAATGGTGCCAAAATTCGGGTCGATAATAATTCTGGTCGAATCAAGTACCAAGAAACCGTCCTGGTCAAAATCATTAACGATCACATCTATTACAACCGGAGTGTCTTGTTCGGTTGTCGCGCCATCATTATTGGCGATAGGCGGCAGCAATTGCCCTCCGGGGCCGTCATCATCATCGCCCACGTCATCGTCATCGTTAGCGTCATCGTCATCTCCTCCACCTCTGCCGCCGGTTACATTAATTGTCACCACCGCGTCATCACAGAATCCATCATTATCGCAAACCTGGTAAGTGAATACATCCGAACCCAGGTAGTCTGTATCCGGTGTATAAACTGTATCCGTTCCGGATGTAGACAACGTTCCATTGGTCGGCTGGGAAGTAATGTTTAATGTACTTGGAACGATGTAGCCGTCCGGGTCGTAGTCATTATCCAATATATCTAGCGTTATCGGGGTATTCATCGGAGTGGAGTACGTGTCATTAACCGCATTGGGCGGATAGTCTCCGCCTCCGCCTCCGCCGGAAACGGTTATAGTTACAAGCGCGGTATCACACAGTCCATCCAAATTGCAGATTTGATACTTAAACGTATCCGAGCCCGTGAATCCCGGGTCAGGTTCGTAAGTTGCGTGGCCGCTTGTTGGGTGAATATTGGTTACGGTTCCCCAAGTCGGATTTTCCACAACGGTTACCGTGGTTAAATCCAGCTCATTGTTGGGATCCGAATCATTAACCGGTACATTAATCACAACCGGAGCATTTGCCGGGGTACTCGCAAAATCATCCACTGCAATCGGCTCATCATCCTCGGGCGGCGGTTCATCATCCGGATTTACGGTAATATCCACTGTAGCCTGATCGCAAAGTCCGTCATTATCGCAAACCTCGTAAACAAAACTGTCCGGCCCGTCATAGCCCGCATCCGGCTGATACATAATCTCGCCTGTTACCGGATTAATGTAAGTTGTGGTTCCGTGTCCGGGCGGAGTAATTATATTGATAGTCGAAGTTACCAAATAGCCGTCCGGATCATGGTCATTATCCAACACGGGTATGTTAACCGAAGTATTGAATTCAGTAGTCGCGTTATCATCGTCGGCAACAGGCGGAATCGGTTCACCTTCGGCCAAAACAACGATAAATACGGTTGTGGTGACGCATTGGCTTAAATAATCGCATATTTGATAATCGAACTGGTCATTGCCCGTGTAGCCGGTATTCGGTGAATAAGTAACCTCGCCCGTGAGGTTGTCGATATTGGTTATGATACCGTTTGCCGGGTTGGTTGTTGTGCTTACCGAACCCGGGTCCAAATCTCCGTCCGGATCCGTGTCATTGTCGGGTACGTCGATTGTTATCGGAGTATTTGCTGTGGTTGTGGCATAATCCGGGTTTGCAATGGGGGGCTCTTGATCATCATCCGGTATGGTAATAACGGTACAGGCCATGCCCACGTCGCCGTCATGATCATCGCTGGCCAGCGCCATCTTCAGTTGTCCCGGCAAATCAAGCTGGCTGATAGGGGAGATTGGGCAGAGTAGTCCGCCGTTTTTACTCGCCCCGGAAACCACCAAAAAGTCTCCTTCAACCACACCCGCGCCAATTGGTTTGGAACAGCTGGTGTGAATCGTGGCATTTTGCTGCTGGTTAACATAAAGGATTATGTTATCACTCAAGGCGGTTCCGGCCGTAGTTTGCAAATTAAATTGCCTACCCGGCGACACGACTTGGTTAAACAAGACCGCTCCATCCGCGTTTTCAGCTTTAATAAACGACGCCCTCGTTCCGTTATATTGCAGAATCAAAGTTTTAACGCCTCCGTCGCATCTGTTGCAACCCGCTCCATTTACCTCGCCGCCCTCATCATCACCTTCCATCTGCGTAGTGTAGCCGCAAATCTTGATATTTTGCATGGCCTCCTTGGTATTGCTGACTTTTAGTTGATTGCCCTTTGTGAGCTCCAATTCCGCGGTTAAAACACTGGGCAGTATCAAATCCGATGAGCCGAACAAAGTATCTGACAGCGCCAAGTCCCAAGTGAAGTCATCATCCATCGAGTCGTTTTCATCTAAAACATCAATTACCGATCCGCTCTCATCTTTTAAGGTAAATGTTTCATAAAGCGTTGCGCGCTTCTTACCGCTTTTCATCGTATCGCCCTGCAAATCCAAATCTTCAAATTCAATATATAAGGTCGTGTCAGAAAAATCTGTCGGCAAGCCCTCAAATACGATATCCAAGTTCAAATACCCGTCAGAAGTAGGGTTGCCGTTGTTTAGATTAACCGTATCTTTGTTTTTGCCGCGCGTCGGATAATCTCCCGAAGTGGATTGCTTTAATGGAGTGTAGTAAGAATATTGTTTTGGAGCGCCAAAGACGCAAACATAGTTGGGCTCGTCGTCATCATCCGCGTCATCGTCATTGGCGTCATCATCACCCTGTTCATTGGTACAACAGCAATTATCAGGCAATGCCTGCGAGCAATACTGGTCGCCGCCGTCTTCGTGCGTTCCGCCGCTCTGTACGCATGAATTGGCGCTTGTTTTGCATTGTCCGCCGTCATAACCCTGGCCGACGCAATAATCATAACAAGAACCATCGTCATCGTCATTGGCGTCATCATCATCACTTTCTTCAACGCAAAAGTCTATATGCGATATACCTTTAACTGAAGGACCGGAGGTTCCATTGGGATTAACCCAGTCGCTGTTAGAGCTATAAAAGGTTTCGGTACCGGCTTTCACCTTATAGTAAACAGGATTATCATGACTGATTGTAAAACCGGCAAATTCATCGGTTTCATCATCTTTAGGCGTCCATGAAGTAAAAGTAATCAGTTGGCCACCGGCCCACACGGTTGTTCCGTTTTGACCGATATCAGAACCTTCTATCTTACAGTTATTATCTCCATCATCGTCATCATTCGCGTCATCATCATCGTTAGCATCATCATCGTCATCATTCGCGTCATCGTCATTAGCATCATCATCCCCGCTATCATAACCGCAATAACCCTGTGCCGCGTAATGCTCAGCTACGTCAGTTTCATCAAACGCATAGCTGTATATCGCCACCTCGTCCATAACACCGCTCCAGGTATGCGTATCATCCTTGGATAATAGAAAGCTGTATGATGAGAGGTCCGCGCTTTGATCGGGTATGGTTCCGGAAAAATTCAACGATTGTTCCACGCCGTTAATGTACATCTTTAACTTTTCTTGATTGCTACCGCCGTTCCCATCATAAACAAATACCGCGTGATACCAGAAATTATCCGACGTATTTTCTTGATAAGCGTCCCATTTTCCGTAAGAGTTTGCTCCGTCGCCCACTTCAAAATACAGATCTCCGTTATAGCTGGCCACCGAAACATCATTTTCCAAATCATCGCCCATGTGGAACAAGCGGTTGTAGCCGGCGGTATTCGCATCTTTAAACCAGCCCTCTATCGTAAATTTATCAGCCTCGCTGAGTTCGCTTATGTGGCCGGCATCCAAATAGTCGTCATCGCCGTCAAACAATTGACCGCCGTCCAACTGCCCGGTTGTGGCCGCCGGACAGGTAGTTCCGTCGCATGTACCGTCATAACCGTTATAGCTGTCCGTGTATGTACTGCCGTCCGTCTCATCCAGACGCCAATAGGAAACCATGTTATCGCAGGCAGAGCCATCATCATCGTCATTCGCATCGTCATTGGCGTCATCATCATCCCCGCCGCCGGGCAAATCATGAGTATTCATGGCAAAAATATGAAAGCCCGGAATCTCATTGCTGGGATCTGTGCTCCAGCTCAATCGCACCGTACCGGTTAAGGTAAATCCATCCGCTTGCTCTGCGTCACTTAAAGGTAGCTTGCGACCCAAATTGGCGTTAATCGCGTTTATATCACCGATATTTTCTCCGTTTAATACCATGTCGGTCAAAAGCACGCTGTTTCCGTTTTCATCGGCTTTAGCAAAAGGGATAATATACTCAAACGCCTTCTGCGCGTCATAAAACCAGCTGATTGTTTTATCACCCAAGCTGTACAAGACCTTGCCGTCTGTCGGGTCATAGCTTACCGAGAAAGTATAATCCGAGCCGCTCAGCCAAGAGAAATTCTCATCCTCGCGCACATAATCATTTCCATTCCCGCTGTCGTGTTCCCAGATAGCCATCTCCCAAGCTCCGGCATGACCGATATTGTCGCCGTATCTGCCCGTTGTGAAAAAATCTTTCTCCAAATCATCCAAACAGCTCCAGCCTTGGCAAATTCCTTCAAATTCACAAATTGCCGAACAGCCGTCACCGTCCTCATTATTCCCGTCATCGCACTCTTCGCCTTCGTCCAGCTCGCCGTTGCCGCAAAGAGGTTCGAGTATTGGGGCGTTAAAAGCTACGCAGTAATATGTATTGCCCACCTGCATATTGCGGATCCATTCCAAGTTGTCATAATTCAACACATCGACTTCGCAATAAAACTCCGCGGAAACATTATCCTCTTTCAGACCTTTTGGCGGGGATGTGAATGGCACGTAACCTTGCTGTAAAACCTCCCTAAACCACATCTCGTTATCGCCGCCAATCTCACTTTCCGATAAAACCACTTGCGCCGGGCCGCCCGCGGTGGATGGTGCGTCAAAGCCTTCCCAGCCGTCAGCCTCGGGAGCCGGGCCGATATAACCTCCATCCAATGTTTTTTTGTTATGATTCCATTCAAACTCCCAATCCGGCACCAATTCACAACGCCCTTCGCTGTCATCTACATAATCAATAGCCGTTGTAGCCGTAATATTAGGTCCTCCATTGCCCCAGTTGGGCAAATCCGATTCCTCCAAACACTCAACCTTATAAGCTTCCACCGTCACGGTACCTTCTTCAATTTCACACATTTGTGAACAGCCGTCGCCGTCCTCATTATTCCCGTCATCGCACTCCTCGCCCTCGTCCAGTTCGCCGTCTCCGCAAAAAGCCGTTTCTTGGCATTCGTAATAAAGATAAAAACCGTCATTTCGCGTGTTTACGCGCATGTATGACTCTGCCTGGTTGGTTCCGATATTGGGGAAGACCTCGTCTTGTCCGGCTTTGTCTTTATAAATTCCATCGCCTTGCTTTTCCAGCGGCTCATTGCTGTCATTTTCAAACCCCGTAATTATCGCATCATTAAAAGTCAAAATATTGTCCACAATTTCCAAATCCTGCGATGCCTGATCACCTTCGAGCAATACATGCACAAAGTTAACGCCTCTCTCCAAAGCAAGTCCCGGTACACTGATATCGTAACCGCCATCCTCAATAAAATGGCCGCTTCCATCGGTCAACGGAATCAACACGCCGTCGCCATATGCTGTTGCATCGGGTCCTACATAGGTATTTGCTGTTGAATTGCCGTTATTTTGGTTTTCTATTCTTTCAAAATCGATTTTTAGCTTGGCGTTGGTTGCGCAATCCGGGGTTTGGCACTTAACACTGACTTCGTCCAAAAAAGTACCCAACGAATCAGCTTCGCCAACGTCTCTAAACTCGAGTCTGGTTATATACGCCGAGGCTGTAACCTCATATTCATATTCATTCCAGCTTACCCAGCTCCCTCCGGCTTCACTGATCGTGTCAACCACCGCTCCATCCCAGCGCAATTCCAAGCCGTTGCTCGCTTCATTTGTGCCCGGCCGCGGCGAAAAAGAGAATTTAATTTTGTAAGTATAACCCGGTAGGGTTGATAAATCTTGGTAGATCCTAACTGATGCCGGCTCGCCGTTTAACGAGCCCCCGGGTCCGTCCCAATCCGTATCCAGCTCCGCATACTGTGAACCGCCGGCCGCATCCCAGCCGTTAACACCGCGGTGCAGTTCCAGGTACGCGGTATCGGGCCGCGGATGGTTTTGGTACATGGTCTCTGTACTTACCCAATCAACGCGCCAATTCAAATTGGGCCAACCATCCGGATAATAATCCCAATTACTGCCGTCTTGCACAACGGGTTCTTCAAATCCACCGTTGCTGACCAGCTCAACATCCGGCTCACAGCTGTCGCCCGGCGGAGTACCGTCTTTGCCGCCGTGCATTAAAACCTGCATCCTGTAAGTGTGCCCCGGAGTCAGATTTAGGTTGTCAATATCCCAACGAGTTTCCGCGCTCCAGCCTCCATTGGGCAAACCCGGCGGCGGAGTATCTCCGCTTCCCAAGTCCCAATTGTTGGCCACTGGATTGCCGTCTGAAGCTATGGTTACATCCTCGGGATTCTGTGTTTTATCAAGTGTCCTTACCGCAGCCCTCCAGGT
>WJLP01000029.1 GCA_014728435.1 Candidatus Uhrbacteria bacterium | reverse complement strand
GCTCGAATATATCGACCTCAGGTGTGATGGGTAAACCATGTTTACGGCTTGGGTCTTGTAATTGGCAGTGCATTTTGCCCCCTTTAATGTGCGCTGACGGTTGTTAACCGCGGCTATTATGCATGGTTTTTGACCATTTGTCAAGACTCTTTACAAAACACTTTGTCGTTTAGTATTTGGTAACTTTGTGTTTTTTTGAGAGTTTAAAAAAACCGCTAATGCGGTTTTTGTTATGGTGCGCGTACCTGGACTCGAACCAGGGACCTTCACAATGTCAATGTGACACTCTAACCAGCTGAGCTATACGCGCGTAAAATCCGTTGACAACCGTTTGAATGGCTTGAACGATATCGATTTTATTGTGAACGTAGTATAAAAAAATAAGTTTATTTTGTAAAGAGTGCCCGCCACGGATGATCCCTTGCAAAACTATGCAATGATTGGTATGCTGGCGGCCTGCTCAAACAGGAGGATTACATGCCGGAGCAAGAGCTGATGTACTTTTTCATCGCGGGAACCAGAAAGAGCGCTGACGTGATCCGTACTTTTGCCGATGACAGGCCGATTTATATGGTAAGGCCATCGAGTACTTTGTATGAAAAAGCCGTGATGGTGCGCGTAGGCGATATGGACGACTGGGAAACCGCGAACCAAGAATTGGCGCAAGCGGCTCGAGACCTGGGTATTTTGAATCTGAATAATCTGAATCCGCCGGATGATATGATGGAGGCCGCTCGAAAAGGCGCGCGAATAAGGGCGCGTCTAGCCGGTTTGTAGTCTTAAAAACGCGTTTCTACGTCTTTTTCCACGGAATGTTTGTTCGTTCGCTCCGGGGTCCGTACTTGGCCCCGGCTTTTTCTTTTGTAAGGAAAACCTTTTTCGAGGTTGATGCCGAGTTGGTTGGCCGGGCAACAGACTCCAAAGAAAAGATCGCCTATTTCGACCATAAGATGTTAGCTGTTTGCATTGACGCAAGCGATTCGTTGGCCTTCGGTTTTATAACGCAAATGCTGGGACATCTCGATAAGTTCTTCGTGAAGATGATCGAATTTATCGATGTTTGGGATGTCTTGCCAGCCGTTTTGACCGGATCAGTCTTTAGCAAATTGTTGAACTTGATCGAGAGTCAAATATATTTATGATAGCTTTTGCGCGACAAGTTAAACGCGGGCTTTGCTCGGAACAAAGTCGGGCACATGATAAGAAAACCACCAAATAAGCGCGGAGACAAGAAGCATGAACGGCAAGATGTAGATTGCCAGCGATAGACTCCCTAAAGCGGTGGAGAGCGCGCCCACGAGCCAGATACCCAGCATATCTCCCAAAAGACGGCTGATAAACAAATTGGCGCTGTTAGCTTTTTCTTTCATGCCGGGTGGGATAACTTGAAAGAAGGCTAAAGCAAACGGCGTGAAACAGCTAAATAAGAGTATTTGTACCACGGCCATGGAAATAAAGAAGCCTAACACCGAATTGGCGGCGATAGCCACAAAACCCATCATGGCGGCGGGAACCAGCAGAACAAAAAGCAGTTTCATCAATGCTATGCGGTTTTGCGATTTGATAAAATTATCCACGAGCCAACCTCCCAGGAATGTCCCTACAACACCCGTGGCAAAAAAGATGGTACCGAAAAGTATACTGCCCTCGGCGGAAGGATAGTTTAGCTGGCGCGAGAAGTAGACGGGTGCCCAAAACGCAAAGCCCGCCAAAGCAAATTCCAAAAATACATTGCCGGCAACCGTTAAAATGTATTTGGGATGCGCGAACAGTTCATTTAAGCTTTTCTTGACCTGTTCCATGGAGGCGGATTTGGGAATTTTAATCTTAGGCATACGATGGATGGCTAAAGCGATGGGAATGCCCAAAGCTCCGGCTAAGATAAAACCCATTTGCCAACCGATGACCATATCCATCAAGCCGCCGGCTATAAAGCCGATAGCGACTCCCACGGGAACGGCCGCGTAATACATGCTCATAGCACGCGCCTTCCAGGATTTGACGGTTAGAGAGTCGATAAGAGGCGGGCTGATAGTTGAAAAGATAACTTGGCCGACTCCGATGATGGCGCGTAAAGCGACCATGGTAAAAAGAAGACGCACAACGCCCGTGGCGGCGGTGGCCGCGCTCCAGATAAATACCGCAAAAGCCAAAACCACTTGCGGCGAAAACCGACGCAATAGATTGCTTACAAACGGGCTGGCCAGCACAAATCCCCAAAGAAAAGCCGTACCGATCATGCCCAGCTGGCCATCGGTGAAGCCGAGGTCGCGTTGAATTGACGGCGCGACGGCGGATAATATGTAGCGGTCGGCAAAGTTTAGAACGTTTAAACCGGCGAGAAGGTAGATCAATTTTTTGTGTTCGGTCTTCATTTATCAAGCATTATACCATTTAATTTACCGCGTGGGGCATTATGTATATGATATGCGCATGATTGAATTATCGGGAGTGATATATAAAAGAAGGCAAAACGCTGTGTTAGCAGGCTGGGCGATCGCGGTGGCGGTTATTTTGCTCATGCTTGGCGGAGTCAGTTATATCAGTTATACGGGCATGTCGGGCAGTTTTTCCGAGTTGGAGATAATCAATAGATATGCGGCAAACGCAAGCGTGTATTTATGGCTTATGCCCGCCGCCTTATTTGCTTTGATAATTTTTTTCTTAACGATTTATTCCTTGGGAAGCAAGAAGACCTTTGTGATAGAGGATGATGCATTACGCTTTGACGGCAGACGAATTGATTTGCGCTCAAGGCGATTGCGAATCGGAAAATGGAACATACAGCACGCGGGAAATG
>WJLP01000028.1 GCA_014728435.1 Candidatus Uhrbacteria bacterium | reverse complement strand
TTGTGATATTTCTCTACTTGCAAATACCATCTAAAGCGTATTTCTCTTGGGGCTGATATAGGTGAACCTGGCATAATTGGCTTAGTTAACCTTAGTTACTCTTAAATGCCTAGAAAGTCACTCTTAGAGGTTAACTGTACACCGTTGTAATAAAAAAAGCGCCTAGCTATGGGCGCCGGTCAGTCTCGTGAAAAAACGGCATGACGCTGTTTTTGGGAACAAGAATGGATCCCAAGAGACCGAACTGATTGCGGAATGTCAGCCTGACGCGGTAGGGGTTGCTTGGACGAGGTGTTATTTGCAAATGCCCATTACGGGCAAATCTCAACGCCAAGCTGTTATAACCGCCCACGCAAGTTGGTTTTTGTCTCACATACAAAGCCGTGCTGATGCAAGTCTCAAATCTGTAAACATCGGCAAAGCCCCTGAATATCAGTTCAATATCGTATCTTTTTGGAAGATCGTGAGATGGCTCGACTTGTAAAAGTATCAAAGTATATGGCGCCTGATGATGGCCGGAATAGATCACATTGGTTATGGGTACGGCCCGCAACTTACTCATCGGTAACTCGCTTTTTCTTGGACCGGATAAGTTCTTTGGCATCTTGAGCCATCTTGGGCTCCATTTTGACCAAAACTCCGATAGCCACAACGTGCGCCATGGCTGTATCCGCGAGCTCAACAGCTCGATTGGCCTTCTGTGAACGTTTGGATGTGGATGCGTAGATTGATTTTTCCAGCAGTCTGGCCATAGAATCTTGGAACAAATCACTCACATGTCCGCGGATGTTTCGAAAGAGCATTAATACCTCCTTACGCTCTGTTTAGCAAAAAATAACCAAAATGTCAATCATGCATACTGAAGGTTTTTGAATTTTTCATTTGTAATTTGTAATTAAAGTAGTCCACATTGGAACAAAAAAAGAACATAAATTTCGCTTTGTTAACCGTCAAAAATAGTGGGCCGAAATGATTGACGCGCGGGTCATTGTGGCATAAAATGGGAATAAGTGGGGAAGAGTGGGAAAAGAAGTTTGCCGCACTCAGGTGTGGTGAAACGTCCCGCAGTTTTTTTCTACCCAATAAATATATTGCAAAACGGGCTAAACCAAGTCCGCGTTATGTTCATAGGTGAATATCATTACACAATAGACGACAAGGGACGCCTTTCCATCCCTGTAGGCTATCGCACCGAATTATCAAAAGGTGCCGTGGTGACGCGCGGGCTTGATCGCACGCTGTTTCTGTACCCAAAGAAGCAGTGGGAATCCTTGGCTGCAAAAATTGCAGCCTTGCCGCTGTCTCAAGCGGATACCCGCGCGTTTGCCCGGCTAATGCTTGCCGGCGCCATGGAAGTCACTATCGATAAATCGGGGCGCATCGTTATTCCCGAATACTTGCGAACTTACGCCGGTTTGAACAAAAAAGCTGTGATCTCCGGCCTCTACGATCGCTTAGAAATCTGGGATGAGGATGCTTGGAATAGCTATGCGGCAAAGACCGAAGCTACCGGTGATCAAATCGCTGAACGTCTGGCACCCTTAGGCCTATGACCGATATAAATAAATCAATTCATAACGCGGTCATGGTTCGCGAAGTTTTGACCGCGCTGCACCCTCATCCGGAAGGGCGTTATTTGGACGCCACTCTGGGCGGCGCAACACATTCGCTGGAAATTCTCAAAGCCTCCGCGCCAACCGGCCAACTGCTCTCATTGGATGTCGATCCCACGGCACTCGCTCGTGGCAAGCGTCTAAAAAAAGAGATTGGTCCAAGGTGGAGGATAATGGAGAGTAATTTTCGGCATATTCGCGATGCTGCCGAAAAGTCAAAAATGATACCCTTCGACGGCATCGTCTTCGACCTGGGTATATCGAGCGATCAGTTAGCCAACCCCTCGAAAGGCCTGTCATTTCAAGAGGATGGCCCGCTGGATATGCGCTTGGGGCCAAAGGCAAACCAAGATGCCCTAACCGCGGCTGATATCGTAAACAGCTGGAATAAAAGCGATCTAACAAAATGCTTAAAAAATTTCGGCGAAGAAAGATTTGCAGCTCGTATAGCAGATGCAATCATTAGTCGTCGAAGAATCCAAAAAATAACAAAAACAAAAGACCTGGCTTCGGTCGTGGCAAGCGTAGTCCCGCGCCAAAATCAGCGCATGCGCTTGCATCCGGCAACAAAAACTTTCCAAGCCCTCCGCATTGCGGTAAACGACGAGCTGGAATCGCTCCGCGTGGCTCTAAATGCCGCCTGGGAAATCCTGGCACCATGCGGAGCGATCGCAGTTATATCATTTCATTCATTGGAAGATCGCATCGTCAAACAAACATTCAAATCATTCGCAGATGCCGAAGTATCAAAAAAACCCATACTTCCATCTTCGCAAGAAATTAAACAAAATCCACGTGCAAGAAGCGCAAAATTACGCATTGCATACAAACAAAATCAAAATAAATTATGTCCCGAAGTTACGCTATTGCTATGACGCGTCCACATCAACGCTTTGGCTTTAAAGAGCACATCTCCAAACAACTCCCCAAAGGAGCGTTGGCTTGGGCGTTATTCGTCATGGCGGTTTGGATCGGCCTTGCGGGGCTTTATGTCTCGCAGGTCACGCATGCCGCGCCTCGTTCCGACCGCTTGCAAACACTTGAACGCCAGATAGTAGAACTCGAGCGCGACGTAACCGCCATGGAAGATTCTATTGCACGCCAATCATCCATGTTCGCGCTTACGGAGCGCGCCAAAGGGCTTGGCTTTGTTGAAGTCCAAAACCCGGAATTTATCAATCCCGCTTCACACGCCTTTGTACGCCGCTGAGCGTCTTCCTGACAGGGGGCGGGTGAGCAACCTAAACCTTACGGTCTTGTAGGCATAGATCGTAAAAACACAAATAAACCTCAAGATAAACAACACAAATAATATAAAACTGACATAAGGAGAAAGGATTAAGGATAAAAGCAAAACTGCCTTCATCCTGGACCCTTCTCCTGAGTCATTTAAAACTCCTCCGGTAAGCGCGTTTCCGGGGGAGTTTTTTGACTTTAATTACAGCAGTTGTAATCTGTCATACTAAATTACGTTTTACCTATTACCAGCCAAAACAAGCAGGTGAGAGGGGTTATGATCACCAATCAAGAGCAAATCGCACAAAACCGGCTGCTAGCCAGCGTCTCTTATAATCGGCTTAGGCAAAAACTGCTCAACTATCAGGAACTTGTCGAGATATCTTATCTCTTGTCGCTAATCGCCATAGGCTACGGAGGTTTGTACCTTGTTTACCATCTCCTTGGATAAAAGCCCCAGCTCATCCCGCAACCTAGCGGGTTTTTTGTTTACCGCCATTTGTCGCCTGCTGTGGCTTATATAACTAAAATGGAACAGCTGTTAAGATATTATTGACCATAAATCTTAATTATGCTGTTCCATGCCTATCTTAACCCACGTCCCGTCAGACGCCAAGCTCCGTCAAATATTCACTAAATCCACATTTGGACCAA
>WJLP01000027.1 GCA_014728435.1 Candidatus Uhrbacteria bacterium | reverse complement strand
TTTGAAGTATGTCGATTAGTCGCAACGAGCACAAACGCATCTCTCCTATGGGAGGTACAAGAGAGGAGCGCGTAGAAAAAATCATGAATGCCCGCTGGTCGGATTTAGAAATCGTTTTAGAATCTATCGACGATCCGCATAACATTGGGGCTATTCTGCGCACCTGTGATGCTGTAGGTATTGGTCATGTGCATCTGCTTTATCCAAATGGCAAGCCGCCGCGGCTCAAAGAAATCCGTTCCGACTCAGCGGCCTCGGCGGCCAAATGGCTCAAGATCACCAAGTGGACTTCCATTCAAGACCTTGTACAGGATCTTAAATCACGAAATTTAACCATCTACGCCACGGCTCTAGATCCAAAAGGCAAGCCTCACTTTGAGTATGATCTCACAACGCCGTCCGCAATTATCGTAGGTAATGAAAAAGACGGTATCTCTTCCGATCTCCTGTCTCAAGCTGATAAAATCATCACTATTTCCATGCGCGGCTTCGTTCAATCCTTAAACGTCTCTGTTGCCGCAGCTGTAGTTCTGGAAGAAGCGATGAGACAGAGAATAACCAATCACCAAGCTCCAACCACCGCCTATGGCGGGATCCCGCATACGAAAATTTCTAAATAAAATGATGCGGGAAAACCAATCAACGACTCTGGTGTGATTCCGCATATTCGTAATAATTTATAATATGTTGCGGGATAAATAACCAATGACCAATCAAGAAATAACCAATTGGTTATTTGGTTATTGATTATTGCGAAGACTTTGTCTGAGTGTAGCTATAGCATGCTCCTTCGCCTCCACAATCGGCTTACCAATCGCGCCGCTGGATTTATTCTTATTTCCGTCAAAACCCAACTGCCTTCCCAGTAGTTTCGCGTCATGCGGTGGCTCGGCAAAAATCGCGGCTCTCGTGGTCTTCTCGTCATGCTCAACAAAAACCGCCACCAACTTGGAGTCCGGAGCATAGGCAATCAATTCTTGCACCAGCTCATCCAACCTGGCCTCCGTCGTGCCGGTCTCAATGATGTCTTGGCGGCTCAGAGTTGTCCAAACCATTTCATTGCCCGCATCTTGTTCAAGCCTGCTCAAAGCTCTGCCCCAGAGCTTTAACGTGCTCACGTCGCGCGTGCGCCAAAGCTGATGTACAACCTGCTCTCTGTCCGCGCCAAGCGAAACCAATTTACTTGCACGCTCCAAGGTCTTTGGAGTCACGCTCGCCGACTTGAAAGATTGCGTCTTCCAAATCATGCCCGCCATAAGCGCAGTAGCAATCTGCTCATCAATCTTAGCTTCATTCCAATCCGAAAACCAGCCATGTAAAACCTCTGTCACTGATCCCGCAGTCATATCAACCAAATTAATAGCCGCCCAATGCTCGTTCTTGGCGTCATGGTCCACATTAAGCACAGGCGTACGATAAACAAAGTCCGCATGATTGGGAAAAGCCGACGCCAACACATTCCTGTCCGCGCAACCAAGAGCAATGATTAAATCATACCTATCCTCGCCCTGATGAAAACTCAAATCGTGAGCGCTCCATTCGCCATGCTTTGGCGTCAGAACGATATCCAATTTTCCGTCCTTAACATCATAAGCCATTTCCTGCACCGGCACCTTATCAACGCTAAGCGTGATCCTAAAGTCTCTCATGCCATTTAGCTTTGTTAACAACATCTCCTTCATCGGCAGATATCCCGGCAGTTTCTCGATATTCAAATTTGGCGAATAAGCATCCACCTCAAATCCATGAGATTTTAAGTATGCAAAAAGCCCAGCCATGGCGGCCACCATGTCTGCAGTAGGATTTTCTGGTGCAACGATGAGCGTGCGCTTGGCGCGCTTAATTGCCTCGCTTGCTTGTTCGTATCCTTGGTACATGTCGTTTTAAACATTTAAAACTTTCAAAGAAACAAGAAACAAATGCTTGTTAAATTGTTTCTTCGAGATTTTAGAGAGTTTTGTTGTAAACCTTAGTGCATGAGGGTGAACTAGGGAATGGGATAGATTACCTCTAAACAAAGAAAGTGTCAATGATTTGACAACTTAATAACCTTTTATCTCATTTTAGGCAAAAAATAAATTCAAGAATCGTCAAAATCCCTTGACAAAAGATTTAATTTCCTGTACCAATATTAATCGTGTTCTTTCCTGAAACTTGCTTTTAAACACCCAACCCGTGAGGATTGCCATGAAAGATATCAAAGGTGTTGGTTTTGCCGGCGAGTTTCGCACCCAATCACCATCTTCTCCGGATGTTATTCATACGTTGAGTGAACCGGAGGGCATGCAGATGTTCGGTGTTGAAGATGATATGACGCCGGAAGAGGCATTGGTATTCGACGAAGCGCCCTCGAGCAGTCTATTCGATCGCCGCGGCGGGGATGCTCGCTTGCGCTGGCGCAGGTAGTAAATGTCTGAGGAACTCGAATGTCGGCTGGGGAACGTTCGTGTTCCATGCAACGCGAATCAAGCTCTGGCACTCCTGCTCAATCATAATTTGCCAAAAATCAACCGCCAACTCTCCGGCTCGCAAATATTGGTTTTCCGGACGGATCAACCGGTAAGCATCTGCGGCTCCGCCGAAGAGCTCAAAAGGTTGTGTTCTCGAGCATCCAGCCTCCGTTTCGCCGGCTTGATCAATGGTTCGGTTGTGGCAAAATGGATGCAACTCATGCAAGTACCGCAAGATTGTCTCAAGGATTGCAGTAATCTCAATCCTGACATGTTAAACATTGTCTGGATGCGGGCCCTGCGCCAAAAGATGCCAATCACCACGGTGCTCAAAATCTACACCGCGTAAAAGCGCTAACTCTCGGTCTCCCGAGGGTTTTTCTATACTTGCTAATTAGGCTATATTACCGTAATATCTTGATTATTATGGATTTTCAAGATCTGCCAAAAACCTACGAGTCAAAAGACGCGGAGGGTTATATCTACAAACGCTGGGAAGAATCCGGCTTTTTTAATCCGGATAAACTCCCCGAGCGTAATAAGCAAGGAGCCCCGTTTTGCATTTCCATGCCTCCTCCAAACGTTACCGGCGTACTTCACTTGGGCCATGCTTTGGAGAACGCACTCATGGACACTATGGTCCGCTTTAAGCGCATGCAAGGGTTTCGAGCGGTTATAATCCCCGGAACCGATCACGCGGCCATTGCCACACAAGCAAAAGTTGAAAAGATGCTGATTACCGATGGCATGGAATATCCGCGCGAAGAACTTGGCCGTGAAAAGCTTTTGGAAAAGATCCGTGAATTTGCCGAAGATTCCAAATCAACCATTATCAACCAAATCCGCAAAGTTGGTACCAGTTGCGACTGGTCGCGTTTAGCTTATACATTTGATGAAGAGCGCAACCAATCTGTTAACGAGCTCTTCACTCGCATGTACAACGACGGCCTCATTTATCGCGGCTATCGCGTAGTTAACTGGTCTGTCAAAGGCCAATCCACTTGCTCTGACGATGAAATTATTTACGTAGATCGCAAAGCCAAGCTTTACACTTTTAAATATGGCAAAGATTTTCCAATTGTAATCGCGACAACCAGACCGGAAACCAAGCTCGGCGACACGGCGGTAGCGGTGCATCCAAACGACGAACGTTATAAGCAATTCATTGGCCAAACAATCACAGTCGACGTTGGTGCGGCAAAGCCTCTTGAAATAAAAGTCATTGCCGACGAAGAAGTCGATCCGGACTTTGGCACAGGCGCACTCGGCGTCACCCCGGCTCACAGCGTGGTCGACTTTGCGATGTACGAAAAGCAAAAAGCCAAGGGTGACCCAATAGATATCATCCCGGTCATCGGCGAGGATGGAAACATGACCGAAGAAGCGGGGGAGGTATACAATGGCCTGTCTGCCGAAGAGGCACGTGAAAAATTTGTTCAGTATCTAAAAGATAACGATCTGCTGATCAAAGAAGAAGAAATCGACCAATCTGTTGGCACCTCGGATCGCTACGGAGATGTAATCGAAGTAATACCCAAAACCCAATGGTGGCTCGATGTGTCAAAAGAAATCCCCGGCCGCGGCAAAAGTCTTCGAGGCTTAATGCACGAAGCTCTAACCACGGGGCTGGACGGAGATGAGAACAAAAAAGTCGCCATCACTCCCGATCGCTTTACCAAGCTTTACCTCGACCGCGTCGACAATCTCCGCGATTGGTGCTTGTCTCGCCAAATCTGGTGGGGTCACCGCATCCCTGTTTGGTACAAAGGCGAGGAAATGCACGTCGGTGCCGAATCTCCGGGTGAAGGTTGGGAGCAAGATCCCGATACGCTTGATACTTGGTTTTCGTCCGGCTCTTGGACTTTTTCCACCCTTGGCTGGCCGGATGAAACCGAAGACCTCAAAACTTTTCATCCAACAGCTTGGATGCAAATGGGTTACGAGATTCTTTATCTCTGGCTGATGCGTATGGTTTTAACAAGTACCTACGTTTTTAACGACGTTCCCTTTAAAGACGCATACATCCACGGAATCTTGCGCGACAAAGAGGGTAAAAAATTCTCCAAGTCATCCGGTAACGGCATCGACCCCATCGAAGTTGTTGATGAATACGGAGCTGACGCGCTTCGCATCAGCCTTCTTTTCGGCATCTCGCCCGGCAATGACTCCCGCTACTACACCGAAAAGATCGAAAACGGCCGTAACTTCGCCAACAAACTCTGGAACATCTCACGCTTTATTCTGACGAACATCGAACCACGAACCACGAACAACGATTCTTCCGCAAGCGAAGTTCGTAGTTCGAAATTCGAAATTCGAACTTTAGCCGATAAGTGGATCATAAATCGCCTAAATGAAGTCGTAGCGTCAGTCACGCAAAAATTAGAGTCTTATCAATTTTCCCCGGCCGGCGAAGAACTCCGCGATTTCACCTGGAACGATCTCGCAGATTGGTATCTTGAGATAGCGAAAGTAGAAAAAGGCAAACAAGAAATCTTGATGCACATTCTGCCAACAATCTTAAAACTCTGGCACCCCTTCATGCCTTTCGTCACCGAATTCGTCTGGAGCCAATTCAACCAAGACCAGCTCATCGTCGCCGAGTGGCCAACCGAAATCCCTCCTAACCTCCCTTTAACAAGGGAGGAACAGAATAACAGTCCCCTTGTCAAAGGGGATATAGGGGATTTTCAGTTAATCCGAAATCTCGTTACTGATTTGCGCCGTCTCCGCGCAGAACAAAACATTGAAGCCGCTAAAAAAGTTGATTTCGCCATAATTGCCGATTCCGATCAGCGCCGGCTTATCGAAGAAAATCTTGAAGTCATAAAAGCACTCGCGCGCGCGCAAAAAGTCGATCTCGTCGATACCGTCCCCGAGGGCTGGGCCGCCGACGTTTCCGGAACAATGTCCATCGGCCTAAACT
>WJLP01000026.1 GCA_014728435.1 Candidatus Uhrbacteria bacterium | reverse complement strand
TTGACAAAACTTCATATGTGTGGAACCGGGTATATATATGATACCCACCATGATACGAAAAACATCACCCCGTCTACCAGGCTACGACTATCACAAATCCGGAAAATACTTTGTCACCATCCGTGCAAAACAAGATAACTTTGGACGCATTATAAATGAATCCATGATCCTTAATGAACTTGGTCAAATCGTTAAACAACAATGGAAATGGATTGAAACAAACTTTACATACATTAAACTTGACGAATTTTGTGTGATGCCTGACCATACTCATGGAATAATCGAAATATTGCCATCAACTCAAAAAACAAAAAGCTTATCAAATATTATTGGAGCATTTAAAACAACTTCATCAAAACAAATTCATAATATCGGTTTTTCAAATTTTAAATGGCAAAGATCTTTCCATGATCAAATAATCAATAATAATGAATCCCTGCGGAACATAAGGAACTACATCATAAATAACGCGATACTTCACACAAGAAAAAATTTATATGTACGAAATCGAGAAAAAATTTCATCTTTCAGATGAACAGCAAAAACGCCTTCTAAATGGCGCAAAGCTTATATCCGAACAACAAATCAGCGATACCTATTTTGACGACAAAAGCCACAGCCTCACCACCAAAGACTGTTGGCTTAGAAAGCGCAATGGCAATTTCGAACTCAAAGCCGGCCTTCCCGGCCACGATATGCGCGTTATTAATCAATACAATGAAATTACGAACGAGGATGAAATCCGCGAGCGGTTAAATATCCAAAAAACCGCTTCTATAGATGAGGACTTGGTTGCCGCCGGATGTGCCCCTTTCGTCCATTGCGTAACCACCCGCCGCAAATACACAAAGGACGGATTCACCATCGACCTCGACGAAGTGGATTATGACAGCGATTTCGAATATAACCTGGCCGAAATCGAACTCACCTTTGAAGATGAAGCCGAACGTCAACATGCCGTCAACAAAATCCTGACTTTCGCCAAAAAAAACCACCTCACAGACGAACCTGTCCGTGGCAAAGTTATCGAATATTTGGCGCAAAAACGCCCCAGTCACTATCAAGCGCTTGTCGATGCCGGAGTTGTAAAGGAATAACTTGATGAAAAACGCAAACTTTCCAAGAAACAAAATACCACCTTGTTTTATGAATGTCGCCGGTGACTCGTAATTTACAAAAGGAAGAGGGATATCATTTGAATTTTTGAGATTTTAAATGCGCTCGCTCTTGACAAACTTCTTATTTTCTGGTTACCTATATAATTGCAATTTCACAATAAATTTGGAGGTAAAAATGCTCCACGCACTCAAGCAAGACAGCCGGCCCCACGAGAACACCATGAGCATCCGCGAGCCCAGCGCCTATAAGAAAGCCAAACACAAGCTCGGCGCCGTCAAGCTCGGCGCGGTAATCCTGATTTTCATCTGTTTCGGCGGGCTCTCGGCTCAATTCGGCCTGGCGCTTGCCAGCCTCTTGATGGCCGGCACCTGCGCCCTGCTCATCCCGCCCGCCATCTTTCTATATCGCAACAAGGACCGGCTCGAAGCCAAATTCATGCGCCGCGCCTTGAACGTTCAAGATCCTGAAGAAAGCGGAGAGCAAGTCTTCGAAACCGATTTCAAATTCTGGGCCACGCGCGACGGACTGCAAATGTATGTTCGCAGCAATTACCCGCGCTTTCATGGCCAAAAATATATTCGCGTCATCTACTCCGATGTTCCCAACGGTATTCTCTACGAAATCAAAAGCCACTATTTCGACGAAGACCGCTGTGCCGAAAGCTTGGATCTCCAGGTACCGCCCGGCGATCTCATGGCCAAAGCCTGGGACAAAAGGCTTCGTCAAAAAATTATCGAAAATGAAAAACCCGATATCGAAATTGCGTTCAATCCTTCCAATTTCACCTAATCTATGCACCACTTGGTGCTTTTTTTTCGCTGAATCTGGATTTACCAAGATCCACTATACGGATTTATAGAATTATATCAACAAAGACGCTCACATGAGCGTCTTTGCTTGTACGATGTACGATGTACGATGTACGAAGTACGATTTTTATACAAGTAATCCCACAAGAAGCAATGCAACAATATTCAAGATCTTAATCATCGGATTAATTGCCGGACCTGCCGTATCTTTATACGGATCTCCAACCGTGTCGCCGGTTACCGCGGATTGGTGCGCAAACGAACCTTTGCCGCCATAATTACCCGACTCAATATATTTCTTGGCATTGTCCCAAGCGCCTCCACCCGATGTCATGGAAATCGCCACAAACAAACCGGTAACTATCGAACCGACCAACACACCGCCCAAAGCAACCGGACCCAGCAAGAAACCAACCACAATCGGTACAACAATCGGTAACAGCGCCGGCACAATCATATTCCTCAAAGCACCCTTTGTAACAATATCAACTGCCTTACCATATTCCGGTTTCTGTGAACCATCCATTATTCCGGGCAAAGCTTTAAACTGTCTGCGGACCTCATCAACCACGGCGCCCGCTGTCTTTCCCACTGCCTCCATCGCAAACGCTCCAAACAAATATGGCAAAAGCCCGCCAATAAACAAACCGACAATCACTAATGGATCCTCAAGCATAAATACTAACGGATTGCCAAGCTCTACAAACTCCTGAGTATAAGCGGCGAATAAAACCAAGGCCGCGAGACCTGCCGAAGCGATCGCATAACCCTTGGTAACCGCTTTGGTTGTATTCCCAACCGCATCCAACGGATCTGTAATATCACGAACAGATTCCGGTAATTCTGCCATCT
Source organism: Candidatus Uhrbacteria bacterium (assembly GCA_014728435.1). Taxonomy (GTDB): domain Bacteria; phylum Patescibacteriota; class Patescibacteriia; order 2-12-FULL-60-25; family 2-12-FULL-60-25; genus MWCR01. Next base: position 4,340 of record WJLP01000026.1, on the reverse strand, counting down.
CGGCAATTCCACCCGCATTATCCGTAATCGGCCCGTAAGCATCAATCGCCACGATGATACCCGTCAAAGACAACATGGCCATTGCGGCGATAGCGACTCCGTACAATCCCGCGAGAGAAAAAGCCCACAAAATACCAATAGCAATGATAATAACCGGGATAGCTGTTGATTTCATGGAAACCGCAAGACCCGCTATCACATTTGTTCCATGTCCGCTCTGTGAAGCTTCCGCGATTTTGCGAACCGGTTTGTACTCAGTCGATGTGTAATACTCGGTCACCCAAACCATACCCGCCGTTACCAACAATCCAATCAAAGCGCACTTAAACATTTCATAGGCTCCCAGCGCCGATCCTTCCGGAAAAAATTGAAAAGCCAAGAACCAAAAGGCGACAGCCGCTAAAACACCGGCCGCTATCAAACCTTTATACAACGCGCCCATGATATTCTGTTTTGCTCCCAAACGGATAAAAAACGTACCGATAATCGAAGTTACAATCGACACGCCGCCGATCGCCAGCGGAAACATAACCGCCATCTCGCTGTTGGCAAACGTTAAATGCGCCAAAAGCATTGCCGCAACCGCTGTTACGACGTAAGTTTCATACAAGTCTGCCGCCATACCCGCGCAGTCACCAACATTGTCGCCAACATTGTCAGCGATCACAGCCGGATTGCGCGGATCATCCTCCGGGATGCCGGCTTCAACCTTGCCAACCAAGTCAGCGCCAACATCTGCGGCTTTTGTAAAAATACCACCGCCAAGACGTGAAAAAACAGAGATCAAAGATCCACCAAAACCAATACCTACAAGAGCTTTCAAGTCTCCGGTAAGCGCGTAAAAACCCGCGACACCCAAAAGCGCCATACCAACAACAAACAAACCCGTAACAGTACCTCCTTTAACTGCCACGTTCATAGCCTCTTTAATGCCCTTCTTGGCCGCTTCAGCCGTACGCACATTGGCGCGCACTGAAACACTCATGCCGATATAACCGGCAAGACCGGACAAAATCGCACCGATCGCGAAACCTAGCGCCATGTTAATGCCCAAAGTAAACCAAAGCGCCAAAAATACCAACGCACCAATTATGCCGATCATTTTAAACTGACGGCTAAGATAAGCTTTTGCGCCCTCTTGAATCGCTTTCGCGATATCTACCATCTTGCCTTCACCGTCGCTTTTGGAAAGCACCCAGCTCACAAGGTAACCGCCCCAGCCAAGCGCCACAAATGACGCAACCAAGGCAAAAATGAGATAACTATTCATAACTAAATAACTTAATAAACAATAATAAATAAGTTAATCGTCGCTCGTCCTACGCTGTACCCCCCCAAAGCTTTTAGCGTAGGAGGGTCGCTCGTCCTACGTCTTTAGCCAAAAAACTTTGACGTGGGACGGATGGGACGTAGGACGTGGGACGCCGAATGGGTAAATAATAGGTAAAATAGGCTAAAATGTCAACAAATATCCTTTATACAACAAACATTTTCAATTTTCGATAAATAACCAATTCATGATAACAAAATCATTTATCAGAAATAAGCCATGTGATATTGAGGATTTTTTCCGATAGATCATGTGCGTTTCCGTGACTAAGCAGCCCCACGTAAGACGCGACCGTCTGAGCATTCGGACTCTGCTTCACCCTTTTTAGGATTCTCGATTTCGTCTTCTGACGCGGGACGAGATGGTGTGGGAAATGCACCCAGCCGAGAAAATCCACTCCCGAGGCAAGCGTCTTTATGAAGACTTTGTTCGGATGCAGTTCCAACTCCAACGGTCCGGCAAGAAATGCGGCGATTTTAGGAAGGTATTCGAGCAACTCCTGTCGGTCGCGTGATATAAAGATAAAATCATCGGCATAGCGAGCGTAGTATTTCGCCTTCAATTCATGCTTCACGTACCGATCAAACTCATTCATGTAAATATTCGCGAAGATCTGCGAAGTAAGATTGCCAAGCGGTATACCTTTTCCTGGGCGAGTCTGAAAGCTCGAGATGACGCACCGAAGCAAGTCCAGAAGCCGCCTGTCAGCGATTCTCCGAGCCAAAATCTCGAGAAGGATTTGGTGATTGATGCTCGCAAAAAATTTCCGGATGTCGCATTTCAAAACCCAACATGTTTTAGCATCGTTTTGACTTGCTTTTCTAGACAGCTTCTCGAAGCGCTCAAGCGCACGATGCAACCCCTTGGTTTTTTGGCATGAAAAAGAATCAGAAATAAACAGATTGGCGAAAAATGGATACAGCTTCCGATGAATGGCGTGATGCAACAACCTATCCCTCACAGTCGCCTTATGGATTTCGCGTGGCTTTGGGTCGTTAATGCGGAAATGCGAATAAGCACCGTGACAGTACGTACCGTTCATCAAATCCAGATGCAAATTCGCGATCTCGTCACCGAGACGGAGCGCAAATTCCTGCACATCTTTCTTCTTACGTTTTCCTAGGATAAACTCTTGCCAAGCTTCACATAAATTTTCCATCAATGCGATTTCATCGAAGCAGATGAATAATACTTTTCTCATAGAGAGTATGTTACCCCCCCCCGCAGCTAGTCACGTCAAATCTTCCCGTCTTGCAAAAGGTTATTGATGTGTACAAAATCTGGAACGCGCATTATTCAAATTTTCCGCGCCTTTCAAAATTTACCTTAGGCGCCAAAATAGATTCACTGTTCACCGACCTGATCGAACTCATCTTTCTTGCCGGTTATGCCGGATCCGACCAGAAATACACGTTCGTGGTACGCGCATCTACCAAGCTCGATCTGCTCAAATTCTTCATGCAGGCAGCGTGGGAGGTGAAATGTTTAGATCAAAGAAAATATGCGGCACTTGCCGTACCGCTGAATGAAATAGGAAAGGATATCGGTAGCTGGCAAAAATTCCTGCAAACGAAACAGCCCCCATCCAAAGGATGAAGGCGTTGTAAAAACGTGAAGAGATTTGCGGACGAACAGGAACCGGTTGTCGGAGTTCCACTCGTTGTCGAACCAGTTGCTGTCGAGGATGCGCCTGTCGGAGTTGCTGTTCAGCACCGCGACGTTGCGGTTGTCGTCGTAAATCGTGGACGAGCCGTCCTGTCCGTGTCGAAAGCCATCCAGATCACCACCGCTTGAATCATCTCGCGGTTGAATTTTATTCGGGGCCGCCTGCCCCGCCTCTCGCGAGAGGCGGGGTTTACCCACCAGCTCCCAACACCAAGTATCTTCAGTTTATGAACGAGTCGACGCGCGCTGCCGACCGGCGTACCGCCCGGCATTCTGGCTGCGCCCGCCATAACTTTAGTGACGGCGGGCAAACGAACTCATTCAGATTTCGACCGCCTACAACCTTAATCGCAAGCTGTTTCGTCTACTATCCGTGTGTAATTTTATCAAAAAGCAAGCGACCCCGTCCAACGCACGCCCCGATGTAGTATCGGGGGCGTGTCGGACAGGGTCTGATAGCCGAGTATCCAAGGTTCCAAGTGCCGTTTTGAAGGGCCAAGGAACCGAGGGTCCATCCCTCCCGTCGCGACGGGAGGGATCCAAGGTCTACTTGCGGACGAACAGGAACCGGTCGCCGGAGCCCCACTCGTAGCCGAACCAGTCGCTGCCGAGGACGCGCCTGCCGGAGCCGCTGCGCAGCACCGCGACGCTGCGGTCGTAGCCGTAAATCGTGGACGAGCCGAGAGCGACGATCCAGAACTGACGCTGCAACTCCGGATTGGCCTTGGCGAACGCGTACGCCTCGAGATGGGTCGCGGGGCGGTACCCCAGCTTATCCATCTCGGCGATGGCGTCCTCGGATTTGATCGCCCGGTTAAAGTACTTGACGAGCATGATGCGCTCGCCAGGGCGTTGGTCGATCTCGGCGCACGACGAGTGATTCTTCCACTCGTAATTGCCGTAGAACAGCTCCGACACGCCGTCCTTCGAGAACTCGCTCTCGAGGATGCCCTTGTTGTGCGGCATTTCGTATGCCACGGGCACGAGGTACTCGCCGTCGACGAGCGGCCGCTTGATCTCCGAACCGGCCGAAACGATGAGATCCGCAATCTGCTTCTGCAGAGCGCTCTCCTTCACAACCCGCCGCAGGTGTTGCATGGTTCCGCCCTTGGCGAGAACCGCATGCGCGATCACCTTGAAGACCTCGAACGCGAAGCCTAGATCGCCGAGCACTTCACCAATCGCCTGATCCTTCTTGTTCTGTCGCATGGTCGTCTCTCCATTTCTCCGGCTCACCTCTTAATCCCGCACCAGTGCCAGGACCACAAGGCTTGCCTATCCGTGACCGAAGCTAAGTAGACACTTGTAAATGTAATGTTCAGTCGCAGTCAGAATAAAACAAGAT
>WJLP01000025.1 GCA_014728435.1 Candidatus Uhrbacteria bacterium | reverse complement strand
GTTTGATGGTGGAGATGAGGTTTAAGTCGGTATCTTTAAGCGGGTCGCGAAAAGATTCGGGCACGCTGATTTGCGCCGCAAAATGAAAGATAAGGTTTGGTTTAGTTTGTTTAATGACATTTATTGCTTCATCGGAACGGATATCCAATTCATAAAATTCTGCTTGCGGATTAAGGTTAGTTTTGGAGCCGCTTGATAAATCGTCGATTACAGCAACTCTGTAGCCGCGTTCGATCATGGCATCAACAAGATGCGAGCCGATAAAGCCGGCGCCGCCTGTAACTATAACCGTTTTTGACATATCTTAATCTTTGTTAAGCTCACCTCTTACATCGTTTTTGGCGGCATCGGCGCGGAGCTCGGCTTCGATAAAGCCGTCCAAGCCGCCATCTAGGACGGCGTCCGTGTCTGATGTTTCGTATTCGGTGCGTAAATCTTTGACCATGTGGTATGGGTGCAGGACGTATGAGCGAATTTGATTGCCCCATTCGGCGGAGTGGAATTCACCGCGAAGTTCTTTTTTCTCTTCGAGCAATTTTTCTTCTTCGAGTTTGGCGAGCTTGGCTTTGAGGATTTTCATGGCGGTCTCTTTGTTTTGCGTTTGTGAGCGCTCGTTTTGACAGGAAACTGTGATTTTGGTTGGAATGTGGACGATGCGCACCGCGGAATAGGTTGTATTTACGGATTGCCCGCCTTTGCCACCGCTCATGAAAGTATCAATGCGCAAATCTTCGGGTTTGATTTCGATTTGGACTTTATCGTCGATTTCAGGGATGACTTCTACGAGCGCGAAAGAGGTTTGGCGCAAGGCGTCGGCGTTAAACGGCGATTGGCGCACCAAGCGATGCACGCCGGCTTCGCGCTTGAGATGGCCATAAGCATAGCGGCCATGGACGAAAAAAGTGACGGATTTGATGCCGGCTTCGGTGCCGCGGCTTTCGTCGACAAGTTTAACCTTCCAGCCTTTTTTCTCAGCATAGCGGAAGTACATGCGCATGAGCATTTCAGCCCAGTCTTGAGCATCAGTGCCGCCGGCGCCGGCATGGATGGACATTACGGCGCTGGATGCGTCGTGCGGACCGGAGAGGAGCATGGCAAATTCCATCTTCGCGAATTTATTTTCCAGTTCAGTTATTTTTGACGAGGCTTCAGTGATTACTGATTCGTCATTTTCAGCTTCCGCGATATCGACAAGCTCCCTTAAATCATCAAGCTCGGTTTTAAAGCCGTTCCACGACTCGTACTCATCTTTGAGATCCGACAGCTTTTGCATCTCCTGCCGAGCGCGATCTTGATCGGACCAGAAATCAGGAGCCGCGACCTCGACTTCCAAAGCATCTATTTCTTCTTTGCGGGCATCCAAATCTAAAATTTGCCAAGCTTTTTTAAGACGGTTTTCGAGTTCTTGAATACGTTCTTTGAGTTCTGTGGTCATGATAATTATTGCTTAACAGAGAATGAATTATTAGGCAATATGTTTGTTACCGATGAGAGCGGTAAAATTTATGTATAGATTCTTCTTCAAGTTTTTCCATAACGGGCATGATAATCGCTTTTTGCTCGGAAGTCATTTGCTTATTGCGAAAATCCAGTTCGGCGGAAGCGATCAGCTTATCTAACCACGGCTTGATGTGCGGTACGTTTAGTATATCGGGGCGTTCTAATAAATTTTCCATGTAAGCGGTTAAGCCAAAATGATAAGTTTTATTAGGATTGTCGATAATCGCTTGAATAGCTTCGGGAGTTAGATCCGCGCCCTCTAGATACAAATCCTGAACTTTCGACTCTATAATAGCTTTAACTATATTGTCGGAATAATAGGAACGGGCAACTGTGTTTTTTTGATCCAGCATTAGTTCACCACCTTTGAAACTTTTTAAAATATCAATAATTATACCTTCATTAACATCATCCTCATATTGAAAGTGAATCTTGGGAATATTTTTATTATTCTCATTTTCGTCTACTTTTCTGGCAAAATTGTAACGATTAATCAACTGAAAAGTTTTTTTCATAGATACCATTCCATCGGAATCAGCTTTTAAGTCAAAAACCATTTCTTTTGAAGGTGATGGATTTGGAAACATATTCCCAAATAACTCGTCAGGCACTTCATTAATATTTCCGTAATAAACCGCATCGACTTGTGGCATTTCACGAACTACTAGCAATTGATCCCTTATTGTGGAAACCTGCCCAGCATCAAGATTTTTCCAATCTATAAACGAAAGATCAATGCTGACAAAAGGGATTGCTTTATCAATCATCTTTGGATCTTCGCAGTTTTCAGGATCCAGACATTGCGGTGAATTTGCTTCTATGAACTTATAGGCATCCTCGATTTTTTGCTGAGCTTTCTCTACATCATCATCTTTGATTAACTCCAAATCCGGAATCTGATCTGTTGTTGACGGTTCTTCCCATTTTACTTCGATATCGCGTTCTTCTACGATTCGCTCGTTGTAATTTGAACCTCTCAAATCACCTTGTATGTTTATATTTAAAGGTACCGGCTGGTTGGTAATAATATCCAAATCAGGACTGGGCGGGATTTCACCCGGCTTGGCGTTTGAAGAAATTGTAAACGGCTTTTTAGAGACCATGGCTGTTTGCATGGCTTTAAGGCTTAAGGTGGGCGAACCCGGCCTATCGGCTTTGGCTTGCACGCTGTTTACCGGGGGTTGCAAAAAATAGGTTTTATCTATAGTTCCATCGGGCTTTAGGACTTTCAAGATGGCGATTTCATGTTGCTTCTCAAAAGCTGTACCTAATTGATATTTAGCGCGCTTATCAGCAGGCAAGTGATCGATGAGCGCCTCGAAAACCATTTGTTCGGCGCGGGTAATGGAGACGCAGTTGCGTTTGCCGGTGAGAAAATATTCGGTGGCAGATCCTTGCCCCCACTGATAGTTTTCATCAGGACCGAACATTTCGGATACAACAGAACGAATAAACTCTTCAGAAAGATCCTCGCCCATGCGCGCGGCAAAACGATCGATCATTTCTTGCTTTTTTTGTTCGGCTAATTTGACGCGTTCCGGATCTTCACCATTCACTTCTTCAAGTTTTAGATAAGTTTCATTTAGTTTAACCTGTTCTCCGGACTCCATTTTATCCCGCAATTCATCAAGATAGGCGGATCTTTTATCTTGATTTATGTGTTCACCGCGAGTGTGGATTTTGTCGATGTTATTTTGACGCTCGATGTCGGATTGCGGACGGATAAAAGCGCCGGGTTTTTCCCAATCCTTGGCGGTTTGCAATGCTTGTTCGATTTTTTCGATAAACCCCGAACTGCGCGCGATGACAGGTGAATGAACAGCTCCGGCTAAAAGCAAGGTTGTCGCAAATTTGTTTCTTTTGGCCCAATCACGGATTTTGCCTAAAAGACTTTGTTTCGCCTCTTGGCGCAGAGCAGACTCTTTTGCGTCCAGTTCCCTCAGCTTGGCTATTGTTTCATTAACCAGCGACTCGCTTTGATCCGGCGGAACATTTAATTGCGAAACGATGTTGTTGATTGATTCTTGAGGTTTTTTAAAATCAGGACTTTTTAAGACAGTATCCGCGCGCTCAAAAACAC
>WJLP01000024.1 GCA_014728435.1 Candidatus Uhrbacteria bacterium | reverse complement strand
GCTAACAGCGTGCTCTTGAGACAGGCGCTTGAGTTAATTTGTTTGCAAATGTTTACGCTGGGCATGGAGGTCGCTGACAGGAAGGTAGATTCCAGCCCCTCTTTTCCTCCACCGTGAATCCGGTTAGCTGAGATTTGCCGATAACGCATAGCGCTAAAAAAGCAAAGCGTATAAAACGTTATCGCATCTTGACGTATAGACGAGTCCAGGTTGCTTTTGCGTGTGACAGGGTACCGGCCCGCACTGAATTTATAGCGACGAATCGGAGGAAAAACGGTTGCCGGCTCGGCTCTTTAGACGCTCATAATTGCGTCTTTTTTTGTACTCAAAAACGCCCGTCCTTTTGAGATTAGGAATCAGGCGTTTTTGGCTGCGGTGACGACCACATGGGGTTCGCGACGACCGCATGAGGTTCGTCGTTACGGTGATCAGAAGGGCGACCACATGGGGTCGCCCTTACAGTTATTCTGATTTTTCAGGTTCCAGTTCTTCAGCTTTGATGTTTTCGACGTCTTCCGGGTCATACTCCCCTTCTTCGTCCGTGTCTTCGTCAGACTCTTGTTGGAGTTCGGGGAAGAGCTCGGGGTGGTGATATGAGAAGCCGGTGCCGGCCGGGATTAAGCGGCCGATGATGACGTTTTCCTTTAAGCCTTCGAGAAGGTCGACTTTGCCGGTGATGGCGGCGTGAATAAGCACGCGGGCGGTCTCTTGGAAGGACGCTGATGAGAGGAATGATTCGGTTGTAAGCGACACTTTGGTGATGCCCATGAAAAGCTCATCGAGTTCGGCGGGTTGGCCGCCTTTTTCGGCGACTTGCCGATTGATATCTTCGGAGCGAGCGCGTTCCACAATTTCACCGGGCAACAGTTCGGTGTCGCCCGAATCACGAACATAAGCGCGTGAGAACATTTGGCGGATGATGAGCTCGATGTGTTTGGAATTGATGCGTTGACCTTGAGTAGCGTAAATGGAAAGAACTTCACGCAAGAGATAGTTCATAACAGCCGGGCGCCCTTTGGTCTTGTAGAGCAAATGCAAATCCCAGTGGCCTTCGGTGAGCACATCGCCGGCTTGGACCTCATCACCATCTTTAACGAGGATCTTGAAGCCCACGGGAGCCTGATATTCATGTACGGCTTTACCTTCCCAGACAACGAAGAGTTTGCGTTTTTCGGTTTTTATGGAGCCGCTGTGTTCGGAAACTATTTCTGTGCCGTCTTTGCGAACTATGATGACTTGGCCTTCATCCACTCTGTCGCCTTCTTTAACTCTGACTTCATCTTTGGCGGTTATTACGTATGCGTCTTCACGCGTTTCGTCGGCCAAAACTTTGATGATTTTGCCGCTGCGAGCCGAATCGACTATGCGTTGGCCGCCGATGACTTGGATTTCATGGGCTTCGGGCTCAGCGATTTCAATTTTGCCGGCCACCTCGGCCATCACCGCTTTGTGTTTGGGCACGCGGGCTTCAAACAATTCTTCAACACGTGGCAGACCTTGCGTGATATCCGCTCCGGTGGCAACGCCGCCGGTGTGGAAGGTGCGCATGGTAAGCTGAGTGCCGGGTTCGCCGATGGATTGTGCGGCCACAACACCAATGGCCGCGCCAAGATCCACTTGCTTATTATAAGCCAAATCGTAGCCATAGCATTTGGAGCAAAGGCCGCGCGCATTACGGCATTTCATAACCGAACGCACATGAGCTTCGGGTAACGGATTTTCAGCATCTTTGAGAGCCGTAATATGTTCGTCGGTGATAAGCTGTTCTTTTTTAACAATAACCTTTTTGGTATCGGGATGTTTGATGTCTTTGATGGCAAAGCGGCCCAGAATACGCGTAAGCAGGCCTTCGCCGATCTCTTCACACTCTTCATGTGTAAGAAGCATGCCCACATCATCGCCGCAATCTTCGGTGGTTATGATGACATCTTGAGCAACGTCAACCAAGCGGCGGGTTAAGTGGCCGGCATTGGCGGTTTTAAGCGCGGTATCGGTTAAACCTTTTCTGGTACCGTGGGAAGAAATGAAGTATTCCAACACATCCAAGCCCTTGCGGAACGATGATTTGATGGGCAGCTCGATAATACCGCCGGACGGGTTGGTCACCAAACCCTTCATACCCACCACCTGCATGAGCTGTACGATGGAGCCGCGAGCGCCGGAGTCAATCATTGCGGAAACGGAACCTTCTTTGACCAATGCATTTTTGGAAAGATTTTTAATACGATCCTGGATATCGGACCAAACTTTGATGATTTGCGTGTAGCGCTCGCGTTTGGTTAACAGACCGTCTTTGTATTGTTCTTCGATGATCTGGACTCTTTCGGCAGCTTCTTTCATGAGCTCATCTTTTTCGGCAATATCGGGAAGATCGCCAATACCGTAAGAGAATCCGGATTTGGTTATGTATTTATAACCCAATGCCTTGATGCGATCCAAGAGCTTGGCCGCTTCTTCAAAGCCCAATTTATCGATGGCGTTTTGCGTTATGGTGGATAATTGCTTCTTACCGATAACTTCATTGGTAAAGGGCATGCCTTCCGGCATGATTCGATTGATAAGTAAGCGACCGACCGTGGTTTCCACAGGTTTTTCGCCGCTTTCCATGCGGACATTAATTTTTTCGCGAATCTTTAAGAAACCGGCTTGATACGCGTAAATCGCTTCGTCGATGCTTGAAAAATTACGTACCCTGCCGCTTTCCGGCTCAAACATGGAAGACATGTAGTAAATGCCCCAGACAATATCTTGAGTCGGAGACGTGACAGGTGTGCCGGTAGCGGGTTTTAGCAAGTTCTTGGTTGACAACATGAAATCACGAGCTTCGGCGCGGGCTTCTTCGGTTAAAGGCACGTGCACGGCCATCTGGTCGCCGTCGAAGTCCGCGTTAAAAGCGGAACAGACGAGCGGATGAACTTGGATGGCTTTACCTTCGATGAGCACGGGTTGAAAGCCCTGGATACCCAAGCGGTGCAAAGTGGGGGCACGGTTTAGCAGTACCACGGAATTGGTGGCTATGTTTTCCAGTATATCCCATACTTCGGGATTGTCGGCTTCGATAAAGCGGTTGGCGCTGCGAATGTTATGCACTATTTCCTGGCCGATAAGTTCGGAAATGATAAACGGGCGGAAAAGCTCTAGCGCCATGGTTTTGGGCAAGCCGCATTGATGCATCTTAAGATACGGCCCCACGACGATAACCGAACGACCGGAGTAATCGACGCGCTTACCAAGGAGGTTCTGACGGAAACGACCTTGTTTACCTTTGAGACCGTCCGCCAAAGATTTTAACTGGCGTTTTTTACCCGTTGAGGCAAGCACTGTTTTGGAATGGCGCGCGCTGTTGTCGATTAGGGCATCTACGGCCTCTTGGAGCATGCGCTTTTCGTTGCGGGTAATTACCTCCGGAGCGTGCAATTCTTGCAAGCGTTTTAAGCGGTTATTGCGGTTAATAACGCGGCGATAGAGGTCGTTTAAGTCGGATGTGGCAAAGCGGCCGCCGTCCAGCGCGACCATGGGGCGCATATCCGGAGGAGTAACGGGCACGACTTTAAGCACCATCCAGTTGGGCTCTATGCCTTGTTGTTCGAGTGATTTTAACAGTTTTAAGCGGCGGATTATGTGTTCGTATTTAGCGCCGCTGGCTTTGGCGAGCTCTTCTTCCAATACGGCAATGGTAGCCGGCACGTCGATCTTTTTAAGCAATTCATTCAAAGCCTCGGCTCCGATTTTGGCTTCGAAGATATGTCCGAACTTAAGAGCATACTCATGGTATTCGTTTTCCGATAGAATTTTAAGAGGCTGCAAGGTCTTCAATTCTTTCTCGGCTTCGTTGAAATCTTCTTCGAGTTCGGAAAGCTTGCGTTCTTTATCGCCGTGGGCGCGATCAAGTTCTTTGGTCTTGTCGGCTTCGGCGGCATCTTCTTTTTCGTTGACGCGTTTTACATTGCGCTCATATTCGGATTCAATTTGCTTGCGTTTACCTTTGTACTCGGTACGCAGCTGTTCGATAACTTGGTCGCGCAATTCTTCATCGACTTGTGTGACAATGAAGGAAGCGAAGTAGACCACTTTTTCCAAATTCATGACAGACAGATCCAAGATGGTGCCGATGCGCGAGGGCACGCCGCGCAAAAACCAGATATGCGTTACGGGCGCGGCCAGTTCGATATGACCCATGCGCTCGCGGCGAACCAAGGAGTGAGTAACCTCGACTCCGCATTTATCGCAGACAATGCCTTTGTAGCGAACTTTTTTATATTTGCCGCAATAACATTCCCAGTCTTTGGACGGGCCAAAAATTTCTTCGGCAAAGAGGCCGCTCTTTTCGGGTTTTTGCGTGCGGTAGTTGATAGTCTCCGGCTTGGTAACCTCGCCGTAAGACCAGCCGCGGACTATTTCAGGCGAGGCCAGCTTGAGTCTGATGCCGTTGAAGTCCGTGGTTTTGACGTTTTCAGTTTGAAAGAAAGACATAAGCGAGGTTTAAGCTTTAGGTGATTGTTCATTATTAGATTCCCAAGTGAATTCTTCGGCGGAGGCGGCCTGTTTGGCAACCGCGGGTTTGCTATCTTCCAGGCGTTGGCCGTTTTTAAGGAGCTCCACTTCGAGGCAGAGCCCTTTCAGCTCACGCATAAGTACGTTGAAGGATTCGGGGACGTTGACTTTGGAGATGGGCTCTCCTTTGATGATGGCTTCGTAAGCTTTGGAGCGGCCCACCACGTCATCGGATTTGATGGTGAGAATTTCTTGCAGAGTATGCGCCGCGCCGTAGGCTTCGAGCGACCAGACTTCCATTTCACCAAAGCGTTGGCCGCCGGATTGCGCTTTACCGCCCAACGGTTGCTGGGTGATGAGCGAGTACGGGCCGATGGAGCGCTGGTGAATTTTATCTTCAACCATGTGAACCAGTTTGAGGATATAGTTGTAGCCAACCGTGGGCGCGTGTTCATAGGCTTCTCCGGTGCGTCCGTCGAATAGTTTAATTTTGCCGTCGGAGGGATAGCCCGCTTTTTCCAATTCCGCTTGAATCGTTTCTTCGGGGGCGCCGTCAAAAACGGGGGTGGCCACGTTAAAGCCGCCCGAATTGGCCGCAAGGCCCATGTGAGTTTCCAAAATTTGCCCCAAGTTCATACGGGAAACTACGCCAAGAGGAGATAAGATGATGTCGACAGGCGTGCCGTCTTCCAGGAAGGGAAGATCTTCAACCCGAACAATACGGGAGATAACACCTTTGTTTCCGTGGCGGCCGGCCAGTTTATCGCCCACTTGAATTTTGCGCAGGTCAGCGACAGCGACTACGATGCGCTTGAGTACTCCGGGCTGGAGCTTGTCGCCGTTTTCACGGGTAAAGGTTGTGATGCCAACAATTTTACCGCGGGCACCGTGTTGAAGGTAAAGCGATGTATCGCGCACGTCGCGAGCTTTTTCGCCAAAAATCGCGCGCAGTAATTTTTCTTCGGCGGAGAGATCGGTTTCGCCTTTGGGGGTGATTTTACCTACCAAGATATCGCCGGACTTTACTTCGGCGCCAATGCGGATTACTCCGTTTTCGTCCAAGTTCTTAAGCTTTTCTTCGGAGACATTGGGGATGTCATTGGTAATCTGTTCCGGACCGAGTTTGGTGTCGCGCACGTCCATGGCAAAGTGTTCGATATGAACAGAGGTAAAGCGATCTTGATGCACCAAACGTTCAGAAAGAATGATGGCGTCTTCAAAGTTGTAGCCGTCCCAACAAAGGTATGTGCAGAGCAGGTTTTGACCGAGTGCCAATTCGCCGTTTTGGCAAGAGGCACCGTCAACCAAAACCTCGCCCGCGTAAACTTTTTGATCTTTATCGACTCTTACATGTTGATTTAGGCAGGTTGATTGGTTGGAGCGCTGAAATTTAATCAGTTCGTAGCGATGCACTTCGCCGCCATCGGTTGTGATTTCAACATGATTGGCCGCAAGCGAAGTGATGGTGCCGTCATCCGGTGCGAGCAAAGCGTGACCGGAGTCTACAGCGGCGCGGCGTTCAACACCTGTACCCACTATAGGAGCGTCGGGTTTGATACAAGGCACAGCCTGACGTTGCATGTTAGAGCCCATAAGCGCACGCTGGCCGTCATCGTGTTCGACAAAGGGAATCAGCGACGTGGAGATGGAAAGAATTTGTTTGGATGATACGTCCAGGTAATCGATTTCGTGAACGTCGACTTCGGTGGGTTCGCCGTTTTTACGCGCAGGAGTGCGCTCCACCAAAAAGTTGCCTTCGCGATCCACAGGGGTGGTGGCCGGCGCGGTGGTGCCGCGTTCTTCGGTAAACGCATTCAGGTAAACTATCTCACCCGTAACTTTCGGTACCAGTGGAATTTGCGTTAATGGCAACTCGGTGAGTTTTTTGGCAATTTCTTTGGTAACAGTGTCGCCGGCTTTGGCAATGGATTTACCCGAGCCGTCGTTGACGTCGGCTCTAAGCACGCCGCCAATGGCGTCTTTGCCGTCATTTTCAGCCCAGTTTTTGACTTTGCGGTAGGGAGTTTCGATGAAGCCGTATTCGTTAATGCGGGCATAGCTGGACATATGGCCGACAAGACCGATGCTCGGGCCTTCAGGCGATTGGATAGGACAAATGCGACCATAGTGAGTACGGTGCACGTCGCGAACTTCGAACCCCGCCCTTTCGCGTGTTAAACCGCCGGGGCCGGTGGCGGAAAGGCGGCGCTTGTGTTCGAGCTCGGAAAGCGGGTTGGTTTGGTCCATGAACTGCGAAAGCTGGGAGGACATGTAAAATTCGCGGATAGCGGCAATAACGGGGCGAGCGTTGATGAGCCTGCCCGGGGTTAAGGCGTTGATATCCTGCGTGCTCATGCGATCTTTTATGATACGTTCCATGCGGGCAAGCCCGATGCGGAATCGGCCCTTGATAAGCTCACCGATGGCGCGCACGCGGCGGTTGCCAAGATGGTCCACATCGTCGGGTTCTTCTTGAGTATTGTTTAAGCGGATGATTTCTTTGATAATTGCAATCAGATCTTCTTTGGAAAGAATGCGGTTTTCCTCTTTAAAAACCATTTCATGATCCCAGGGAAGGCCAAAACGCTGATTGAATTTATAGCGACCCACATAACCCAAATCGTAACGTTCGAATTTGAAGAACATGGAGTGGATGAGAGATTTGGCATTATCAGCCGTCGCAAGATCTCCGGGGCGGATGCGTTTGTAAACTTCGATATAACCCTCGTCTTCGTTTTTGGCGGCATCTTTGGCAAGTGTGGCTTCGATGTATTTGTTTAACGGGTGCACGTCAACATCTTCGAAGGCTTTGAGGATATCTTCGTCCTCGGTGATGCCGAATGTGCGCAAAAGCGACGTGGCCGCAACTTTGCGTTTGCGGTCGATTTTGACGTAAATGACATTGTTGGCATCGGTTTCAAACTCCAGCCAAGCGCCGCGATCGGGAATGACTTTGGCGCCATAATTACGGCGGCCGCGATTTGATTCGGCGGTGAAAAAAGCACCCGCGGAACGGACCAATTGGGAGATGACAACACGTTCCACGCCGTTTATGACAAAGGTGCCGCGGTCGGTCATGACGGGAAGGTCGCCAAGGTAGATTTCCTGCTCTTTAGTCTCATTGGTTCTTTTGTTAACCAAGCGGGCTTTAACCCTAAGAGGAGCTTCGTAGGTGATGCTCTTCTTTTTGGAAGTTTTTTCGTCAAACTTGGGTTCGTCGATAAAGTAGTCGACAAAAGAAAGCTCCAGATCGCGGCCGATAAAGTCTCGTACCGGGGAGATTTCATGAAACAGATCTTTGATACCCGTTTCGATAAACCAGCGATAACTTTGCTTTTGCACCTCGATAAGATCGGGCAAAGCCATGGCATCGCGAGTGGCGGTGAAATAGCGGCGCTCATTGTCTTTGACTTTTTGGCGCCTAAATACCATTTGACTCATGGTGTATTTTTTTAATCCCGCAACATAATCCGCCCGGACCCAAACCGCGGACATAACAGGTGGAAGGCTTGGGCGGCGGGAAGAGTATGAAAAGGGTTGTTAAATTAAACAAGAAACAAAAACCCTCCGAAACATCGGGTTTGGAGGGTTGGTTTATTTTTAGACAGAAATGATAATAGACATGGGTTGAGATCAGACCTGAAAAGGTGGAAATTTTTAGCTGCATTTGGCAGCAAATTTTGCTTCTGTCAAGTGTTTGTTTACTCGCGCGATTATCACATTATTACGCTTTATTGTCAAGCTTTTTGTGGATTAAAACCGGTAAAACGGTTTGTAAAATGTTGTCAAATCCATGATTTTTACTAGATTTAGCGTAAAAACCGCTAAAACGCGCTTGACAAGTTCGAAAAAATCTGATTAGATGAATTATTCTTGTTCTTTGCATTTTTGAAACACTCCACTCCCAGCATCGAGGAGGCCCCATGTATGCAACCAACAAAAAAAGGAGAGAAGCACAAAATTTGGAATTTACTTTGAATCGTCTGCGGGAAGGTCTGGGGAAGGGTACGGTGGAAAATGGGACGCTAGACCTTGTCTGGACCATGGTGCGCAACCATGGCAAAAGCCGGCGGATGTTGCGGCGCTTTGACGCACTGGCTCCGGAGGCTTTGCAAGACGCGCCGTATACGGAATACGGCTATGTGCTGGACAATGTCCAGCTCGAAATTTTGCGCGACGCGCAGACTTTGTTGGAGCTGGTTTCCCTTACCTTGCGCCGGGAATTGGCCCGCAATGCGGATCATATGCTGGCGCGCGACCTTGCGGATCTGAACGACTGGTGGCGAAGCTTGAGCGGCGAAGAGCGCGACATCGCGTTTGAAGCCATCGAGAAGGCCACAGGCTGTAAGGACGCGGGTAGGTTGGTCTATAAGGCCAAGAGCGCGGAGCGCATGAACCTGCTCATTCTGGCTCTGTGGGCCGTTGACGAAGTCAACAGCGAGGCGCGCAGGCAGCAAAAACGCTGGAGAGCTCTTTCAGACATGGAGAGGCGACAAATCGCCAAAAGTTTGGAGAGTTATTCCGGCATGAAGGCCAAGAAGTGGTGGAATACGGTATCCGTGAGAGAGAGGAACCTTGTTTTGGGGCGCATGATGGATGCCCTGGACAAGGCGAAATCTCAGCCTGATGCCGAAAAAAGCCGCACCGGCTCTATCTGACCTTAGCCCGACCATATGGTCGGGTTTATTTTTTTGCCTGATTTTAGGCTTATTTTGTTATTTTAGCTTAACTTAGCTAAATATTTTTTGCCTAAAATTAGCAAAAAATAAGTGCCTGAAGGTCTTGACAAAATCCTCATTATATGATATAGTTATTTGTTCATTAAATGAGAGATGCATGGCATTGTCCGGAAAGATATAGAGGAGGAAGGCAACTCTTGCAGATACCCAAACACGGGGATTCTGCGGAGCGGGGAGGAAACTATGAAAGTCCGGTTTCGACTGGAATTCCATAGCGGTACAAACCATCGGCATTCAGCGTCTCGGCGTCATGAGTGCCCGCCGTTTCCGCGATCTTACGCGGAACCCTCTAGATCCTTCCGGGGGATTGCGACTATGTCTCGATAGACGTGGAGGAGAGAGAATCTCTCCATGTGCCGCGCGTTTTTACGTGATGGGCCGTGGGTGCGCCTCAGACCTTAATGCAGTTTGGTGCAAACTGAACTGATATTTTGACGCTGTGGCGCGGATCAACCGAAGTTTTTAACTATCGGAAGATCCCCTCCGCATCTATCGAGATATTTTTATTCTTAAAAATGATATTAAACGCTTGGCGAATATGCTTGAATGAATAGGAGGCGACGTTTATAATGAACGTATGTCCAAGCAAAAAACACATGACACATCGGCTGTAAACAAATCGGATAATGAGATTATAGAAATTAATCCTTTTGAGATAGAAAAACGCATCAGAAAGCCGCTGCCACCACCGTCAAAATTACACAAAGATAAAAGCAAATATACCCGCAAGCAAAAGCATAAGCGGAATTTTGGCGAAAATGACTGATTTAAGGAAATAATTACATGAAGCGACAAGGTCGTTTTTTTTGTTTTGTGGCCCGATCAGACGCTTGACACTTTGCCCGTTTTTTGCTAAGGTTTCAAATCCTTGAAATGAAAATCTTCATGGAGGGGAAAGCGATTATGCCTTGTATTCATGCGACTCCGGCCGGCGCTGGACTCGTATGATGCCGGGCAACCTTGGCTCGCGATTAGCAACTGCGACCTCGTGAGTCGCCTCCATTAAGATTTCCACTTCGGGAATCCGCAGTGCGCTTTGGCATTGCGCAATAAAAGATTCCCCAAGAGCCGGACGGCCCCGGGGAGAGTTTAAACGAACCTTAAATTTTTACAGCAGACAAGGAGATGGAAGATGAGTGCAAAAATGAAGAATTTCTATTACCGGTTCGATACCTGTCTCCCGCTTTACGCGCTGGACACTGACAGCGCCGGCGACAGGTTTCTCAAGCCCGCGGACAAGCTCTATGATCTGGGTTTGGAACGCTACACGGACAAGGCTTTTCGAAACACGGAAGTGAAGGTTTGCGTCCGTTTCCCGGAAGGGGCCGGAGAATATGGTCTCATCGAATTGCCCGAGCAGAAGCGTCATCACAGCGGCTTTCTGATCATCCCCATGGATGAGTCGATCAAGGAGGCCGTGACCTTTGAGCTGGTGGATAAGGAGCTTCGCGAGCTGGACTTGCTTAGTGTGGAATACTTGTCCACCGACGAGCCGGGCAAGATCTTGGCCGTGCTGGAAATGCGGCGCGAAGTGGCGCTTGTTGATGACTTCCGCATCAGCCTGCCGAGCGTTGTGCGCGGTGAGCCAACGGCCAACGTGTCGCTTGCGGTTGACGTGAGCAACGTGGTGGGTACGCAAGGACCGGGCAAGGGCCGTGAACGCGGACGCAGTCACGGAAGGCCCCGCAACCACAGGTTGCGGATCGTGAACAACTACGGGTTGAACACGAAAATGGACCGTAAAGAAGGGAATAGCGATGTCGAGTATCGCGATCCCTTCTTCTGGCCAGCCGAGTGTTCACTCGTGGCCAAGGTGGACGCTCGGATGCTTTTGCACCCGGAAGACTTGGTGCGCAAGGAAGGGAACGCACTGGTGCCGATTCACGAAGCGGTATACGGCGCGCATCCGGAAATCTTGCGCAACATCTACGACGGGCATTTCGAGAACATCTATCTCTTGCCCGAAGTCTGTCCGAGGTTGGGTCGAAAGGGCCGGCGTGAGCTGGTCATGTATAACTTCCCCCAACTTGTCCAGGCCTGGGACAACAACCGGGTCTCGGAGAGTTTGGACGCGGACAAATTCGCTGCCAAGACTGAGGAGCCCAACGACTTCTATTGTTGTATGGGCGAGGTCGATCAGGTGAAGGGCACGTCGCGCGTGAACTACGCTTGTTTTGGTCGAACGCCATCGATCCATAAGGTTACTTGGCGGGATGGAAGGCGGATGACAGTCCGCGACGAGAAGGGAAAACCCAAGTACACCCATGGCCGAGGTGGATACTTGGTACTCATTCCTTTCAAGCCCATGTTCCAGATGATGGCTGTACTTTACGCGGCCATGGTCAACGGGAAGCTGGACAGCTTCTATGAAGAACATGGTTTGCTCTTTCCGGATACCTTGTTCGCGGAAGAGGACTGGGATGCTCTGCAAGAGCATAAGGACCGGAGGCGCAAAGCCAACGAAGAGCGCCAACACGCTCAAGCCGAAAGCGCGGGTGACGATGAGGGTGAAGACGAGGATGAGGTCAGCGAGGACGACCAAGTCCCGAATTCGGAAGCCTCCGCATCCGACGAAGAAGAGGACGCGGAAGAGCTGGACGTGGGCGACTGGGGCGTGGCCGATGCCGATGATGGTGAGGACTCGACCTACTCCGGCGGACCGCCCGCGACCATGGACCCCGGGTCAGAGACGGACGGCACCGGCGACGAGCCGGAGCAGTTTCCGGTCTGACCTAAAAACGAAACTTACTTAGCTTAACGCGGTTGCCCCACGGGCGACCGCCTTTTTCTCTCGAGCGTTTGCGCAAGCCGCAAGCGCGCGGGAGCTGAAAGATTCGGAGTTGACAAAAGCGTCTGGCTTAATTAGCATTAAGTAAATAGGGCTTAAGAGCCGCGGAATGCTGCACAACCGGCAGAGAAATTCATGGTTACTCAATTTATTGAGTTCTCTCTCCTCCCATGAAATTCATTGCCAACTTTGTGGCAGTGTTTCGCGGCTCTTGAGCCTTAAAAAATCCGCCTTGGCGGATTTTTTAATTTGTTGAAGTTGTTGATGTTGTGAAAACGGTTGATTGCGCCGAATAGTTTTCGTAATATTTGATGGTGTCATCGGGCGGAGCCGGACCAAGCACCGGGTTATAGGTGACGTAACGTATCTGTGAATTTTCCAGACCGTAGCGGCGTTTGGCGACAATGGTTAATTTGGTAAGGCCGCGAGGTATGTTTAGTG
>WJLP01000023.1 GCA_014728435.1 Candidatus Uhrbacteria bacterium | reverse complement strand
TTATTGTCACATCTTGACAAATACCGCGTTTTATATTAGATTGCTCTTTCGTTCCTTAGAATTTTCGCACAACACACAGGAGGGATTGTAGATGCAGATGCAAATGAGCTTTGGACAAGCACAGCGCCTGGAACAGCGAATCAAACAAGAGCTCAAGCAAGAAATGCGCCAAGAACTGCGATTAGCGCTTGAGCAGGTATTGAAGTTAGTGCAAGCGCTTTTGCAAAAACAGACTCTAAGTTTTGAGCAAATTCGAGTTTGTTGGCGCGGTGTAATGAATGTGCCGCTAGCTGATTGGGGATCCTTTTGCCGTACTCTGCGCCAAGAGGATGGCGGCCATCAGGCGGCGGTGGGTTTGGCGCGAGCGATGCGCTTTGTGGCACGCAAAGACTGGGATTTGGCGCATCTTAAGTGTATGGCAGATGACTTGGATCGCGTTCGCAGACGCAAAAAGAATGTCCATCGAAGAGCGGTACACCAAGATCGTAGTGAGTCGGTATTTGGCATGCACATGGCCATGCAATTGGTTCTGCGCAATCCCAATTTCTTTGGCGGTGGCGGTAATCATCCGCATGACTTGAACCAATTGCTCATGACCATACCGCAGACCACGCGCTCCGGAAAGGTGCGTTGGGCACTGACAGGCGGCTGGGCGGTTGAGCTCTTAACCGGGCGCAAGCGCAACCATCATGATATTGATACGCTGGTTATGTGCAAAACACCTATGCATATGGATACTGATAAGGTGGTTCCTGAAGAGTACTTTGATGTTCTTTCCTGCGAGTCAAAGTTTGTACGCAAAAATTGTTTGACAGAGGTTATCTGGAAGTACGGCGTGCATGTCCATCTTGTACGCGTTACTCGTCCTGAGTTCTTGTTTTGCTCCAAATTTGTTCGTGCGCCCAGACCTCAAGATTGGATGGATGTACAGACCCTGGTCAATTCATTTGCATCCTCATGGGATTTGGAGCTGATCCGAGATATCGCAAGACGGAACTGTTGCGGATTTGAAGCAATGGATGCGCTTACAAATGCGCTCAAATTGCCCAAGCCTAATGCGATTATCGGTGCTTTGGGCGATTTTTACAGAATTGCCGCTTAAAGCAATATATTCGCGTTAAATGACGCGGATTTTTTTATTTACTAACAATTATTTTCAGTTTTTCACAAAATATTTGAGATGGAATTGATGAGTTGAGATTGATTATAAGCTGGTGGACGGTTATCATAGTTTTATATGGAAAAACCAAATTTTGAGAAAGAGGCCTTGGCTGCGGAATTTAAAAAATATGTTGAGGATTTGAGATTGGATCCTAACAAAATGAAGTCGCAGAAAATTGCTGATGTTGGCTGTGGGCATGACGCGCAGTTTGTACGCGCATCGTTGGAAAACGGTATAACAAATATCGCAGGAATTGATGTTGAATTTGATGAGGGCTTAAAGGTAGACCAGGAATTCCAAGGTCGGTTAATTCAAAAAGGGGCTGAAGAGGTTAAGTTGCACGACATGGATTTGATTACCGCTTACGCCAGTTTGGGTTCGCATCCGGATATTGATTTGCCAAAGACTTTGAATAACTTGGGCGAAGGATTGAAGCCTGGCGGAGAGATGAAAATATATCCTATTTCAGATTCAGATGAGCTAAAAGGAATACAAAGGCGCCGAGATGAGATTCTCGAGGCTCTGAAGAGCTTGACCAAAGATGAGTTTGAATATGAGTTTATAAAAGGTGAAGAGAAGGAAATGCAAAGTGGAGAAAAATATACGGATGATTTGTTGGTGATTAGAAAAAAATAATCAAGTTACTTTGTTAATCGCGCGAATCGCGTTTAACGCGACGAATCGCGTTTAACGCGACGAATCGTGGTTCAGACGTTTTTCCGGGACAGGGTCGAAACCACCTTCGCTCCAAGGATTACAGCGCATGATACGCCAGATTGTCATGGGGATGCCGCGGATGATGCCAAAGCGGGAGATTGCGCCATAACCATACTCCGAGCAGGTTGGATGATATTTGCACGTCGGGTAAGGCACGAAGCGCGCAAGCGGGCCGTGATCGAGTGACAGGGTTTTTTGATAAATTACAATCAGCCCTCGTGCTATGCGACGAGGAATCCAGATTATCCAATTGATTATCCCCTTTGGGGGCATCTCTTTTTGCATATCGTCTGAACCTTGATTCGCTCGATTATTTGATTAACATGATTATCTGAATTTTTTGTGTACTCGTTTGAATTCGAGGCTTCTACCTCTAAAAATTATTAATAAGCCAACCTCCATTTTATATGCTTCCAGATAATTAAAAGCTTAAGCCAAATGTACGTCCTCTAGTTCTGTTATTGCTTTTAGTTCGACCATAACTACTCCTTCCACAAAGAAATCAACTCTTCTTGTTCCGACTTTATATTTTTTATATAAGTGGTAACTCCTTTTCTCTTTCAAAGTTTAATCCTTGTAAACTCATCTCGACAGCCAATGCTCTTTGATAAACAATTTCTTGAAAACCATTTCCTAACGCACGATGAACACTCATTGCACATCCGATAATCTTACGTGTTGTGTCTTCATGCGACATATAATCGTGTTAATCGTTAAATCCTACGAATCAAGGTTCAGACTTTCTTGCGTTTTGGGCGGACGAAGCGTGCGCCGCGCGCGAGTTTGCCTTTGGAGATTTCTTTCTTGGCGCGGGGCGAGAGCTTGAGGGGACGCTGCATTGTTTTCTCGATTTTGGTGAGCATGTGGGCAACGTCCTCGCGCATATCTGCGTATGGCGCGGTTAGTGTTTCGCGTTTTAAGATGAAGATGAACTGATGGCCGTTGGGAAAATCTTTGATGAGTTCTTTGACGGATGAGCGGAAGCGGCGTTTGGCACGGTTGCGATCCACCGCGTTTTTAAAAGTTTTAGTGGAAATGATGAAGCCGATTTTGGGAGGTTCTTCGGCGGGCTTGGGATGTTCTTTGGACGGGTGAACTTTGCGGACGCGCAGAGTTGAGTAGACGCCGTAAATCGAGCGACCCTTGGTTGCCATGACTGCGAAGTCTTTGGTTTTTTTGAGACGATTTTCACGGTCCAACATATAATTACAAATTACCGATTAACGATTACCGATTCAGGAATCGAGCGAAGCTCGATATTCATTATATAATATATGTCACGAAGTGACACGAAAATTGGTAATTGTTAATTTTTAATCGGTAATTGAAAACGGGCTTTCGCCCGTTTTGTTATCCTTGTTTCGCGACTGATACGCGTTTACGGCCTTTAGCACGGCGCTCAGCCAAAACCTTGCGACCGTTTTTGGTGGCCATACGTGAGCGGAAGCCGTGTTTCTTTGCGCGTTTGCGGGTATTTGGTTGATATGTTCTTTTAGTTGCCATACTTTACGAATTACGAATATGCGCGAATTACGAATGGTTACAAAATTGCTGAAGCGAATTTGGAAACATCTGCTGATAAGTACTGATTATCTACGAACTTTACTCACAGATTCGTAATTAGTGCAGATTCGTAATTCGTACGGTTATGAGGCTTAAAATACCAGATAACCGATTTTTTGGCAAGAGATAGGCAATATTTGCTCTGCGGCTATTGACTTTTGTGCCTATTTAGGCTAGGTTGAGAGTAGAACATTCAAAGGAGGTTTCCGTGATCGGATCATACATAATTAAAGATATTGGGCTTTTGGCTGTTGAGCTTGGCGAAAAGCTTGGTGTGAACGAGGTGGATGCTTGTGCCAGAATTATCGGCATGAAGTCGGCTGAAGTAAGAATATTTTGGGAAATATTTACGGTGCGCCACTTGGCTAACGCGGGCATGTTGCCGAAGAATTATATCAAAAACACTTTCTATATTGATGTGTCTCTTTATAGGGGGGTGCTCGGCGAAACATTGGCGGCCACTTTTCACCAATACCCCTTTACACCGCGTGGGAAATTGTTCTTAGGTAGTATGGCGGCAAGGCATGTATTACCTGTTTTAGCCGGCTTGATTTCTTCGGAGCTAGAGAGTGGTGTACGGCAAGACCAAAACCTGGGTAGTTGGAAAGCTTTCAACTGATAGGAGGAGCAATGCAGACAAGTGAGAAAAAGTACCAAGTTTTTCATGCTCCGGAATTGCATATGGGTGAGTTTGCAAATTGGCAAAAGTCAATGCCCGTGCTCACCGAGGCTGTGAACGCACTGCGGACGGATGGACAAGTGCAGATTCTTCAGTATATTGTTGTAAGCTTAGATGATGAGGATGATGAGGATGTATATAAAAACCCTCATTATCGGGAAACGGTGACATTCAAGTATTTTGAGTTGTGCGAGATGTTTGCCATGCCCGGAGAAGCGCTTGATGTTACCGTGAAGTCGATTCAAGACACCTACTGCGTGATCACAATCACAAGGCGATTGGACGGCGAGAACAGAATTCCCGCCTGAACAATCCCCTGCTTTGACGCTTTTTGCGCGTCTTTTTTTGTACCAAGACTGACAAGATTATCATGATTTACGGAATTATTTTAAAAGACGTCCAAGTGGGACGTCTTTATTTGTTAATAATGATTATTAGCGGACTTCGAATGTGACTGAGACATAGGAAGTAACTTTTTGGGTGCCGGTTTCTATTGTTGGTTCGGGCATGGCCGCGTCGGCGGAGACGGAGCGTTCCATCATGCCGTACATGGGTGTGGGCTGGCCGCCGCCGGCTTCGGAGAATGATACGACACGGACCAGGTTCAGGCCAAGTTCATCTGCGAGTTCCTGGGCTTTGTCTTTAGCGTCATCGATGGCTTTAAGACGGGCTTCTTGCTCGAACTCGGAAGTGTCATCAATTGTGAAGTTTAAGCCGCCGACTTGGTTGGCGCCGAGTTTGCCGGCTTCGGCGAGGATTTTGGAGGTGAGAGACTCGTCGCGAATTTTGACTTGCACGTTCTGGCGGATTTCGTATCCGACTTCGGTACGTTCGCCATCTTCCCAGGAATAGCGGGGGTTAACACTGAAGTTTAGGGTTTTGATATCATCTTCGGCAATCCCTTGTTCTTTTAACCTGGCGATAATGCTGTTCATTTTTTCCGTGTTTTCGGCCTGGATCGCTTCTACCGTATCCCCTTCGGTGGTTACGCCCAAGGTGACAGTTGTGAGGTCGGGTTTAACGTCTACTTCGCCCTGACCGTTGATGGTAATGGTATCGCGGACATCGCGGCCGATATAGTTATATTCTTGCAATGAGTTGCGAGTCAGGGATCCGAGGTAAACAATGAGGACCAAGCCGACAATGGCGCCGACTACATATAAAAATTGTTTCATACTTTAATTGATAAAGGATTAAGTAAAAGGATGAAGGTTTAAGGATTAATGATATGAGTATTTTAGCACTTTCAGACTTACAAGTCCCAGTTCATAGTCTTAGTCCTAGTGTTTGGTAGTATTTGCGAATATTTGGATATATTTGATTATGTTTTGTAAGAAGGTATGCACAATCCTACGCCAAGGCTTCGGATTGCAGGCAAGGTATGCACAAGGTATTATAATCTGTACACAGGTGGTGTGAAGTTATGAACAGGGCTTTGGGGAAAACTGGATAAGTCTTAGTACTAAGTCCTAGTCCTAGTACAATGTATTGACTTTTTGCGTTTGTTTAGCTAAATCGCGAGCAGAACCTTATAAGGAGGTTGAGATGCACAGTACATTACAAGCCACAGAGAAGGCCTTGACCTGTTATAAAGCGCTACACGGGGTTGTTGATTTGTTAAAAGACACCACAAGCAAAAGAGATCACCTTGCTGGGCGAGGCTGCCTAAAACGAAGCTCATGATTTGCTACTAGTGGAAGTCTATCAGATAGCTCC
>WJLP01000022.1 GCA_014728435.1 Candidatus Uhrbacteria bacterium | reverse complement strand
CCGCCTATAGCGGCCGCGGCCAGCACTATGACTGCGATTATGATAATGATGTTTTTTTGCATAGATAGATATAATTAGCATTAAATCTGCCGACTACAGATATTGATGTGTAAAATGCTAGTTTAACAGAGATGCGCTTATAACAAAAGGGTAAAAAAAGACAGGCTGATGCCTGACCTTTTATTACATGATCGGCTTAGCCGCCGAGCTCTGTGTCGATAATTTGTTTGAATGACTCGTATGGAAGCGCACCTTCAACCAGCTCTCCGTTTACAAAGGTTCCCGGCGTACCCTGCACTCCGGCTCCCGAACCTTCATTAAGATCTTCGGCCACGCGCGAAGCTGTCTCGCCGCTATCCAAACAATTGTTGAATTTTTCGGTATCAAGACCCAGATCAGCGGCAATGCTCTTCCATTTGGCGACGTTCATTTCGCCTGCCAAATTAGCTTCAAAGATTTTGTCATACATCTCCCAGAATTTGCCCTGATCAGCAGCGCATTCGGATGCTTCGGCGGCTTTTTGCGCTTCTTGATGGAAGGATAATGGGAAGTGGCGGAAAACGACTTTGATATCATTGGGATAATCTTCCTTGAGTTGTTTCATGGTTTGATAATGCTTGCCGCAAAACGGGCATTCAAAGTCGGAATATTCAATTAGAGTAATCTTGGCATCCGGATTACCCCAAACATGATCAGTGGAAGGATCCACAGCCTTAACAGGATTGGAGGGCGGAGCTTCTTGGGCGGGATCCAGGGCTGTAGGATCCGCGGCCGCGGGCTGAGCTTGTTCCGCGGGCCGGTCCGTGACTTGGGCGAGAGCGCCAAAGCTTTTGCCGGACATTAAAAAGTTTAAAACAAAAATTAACGCAACGGTTGACATGACGGCTACGCCGGCAATCAAACCCAGCGCGAATGTGGTCTTGGGACTGGCTTCCCAAATACTTTGACCTTTGGGTGTGTTTTCCATAAATATGTGGATAAGTGTAAAATTTATAACTGAGTTATTTTTATAGTTAAGCGGGCTGTTGTCAATCTTTATTTAGTTGATATTTGACAGCCTATAATGGTCAAGCCAATACTACAAATGCTATTTCGCGAGGGCTGAATCGAGTTCTTGGCGCCAGGAGGCTTGATCCATGGCTCCGGTTATCATTTTGCGATTGATAAAGAATGTGGGCGTAGAGTTTAGGTTCATAGCTATCGCTTCTTGAAAATCTTTTTCAATCAAATCCATGATGTTCTCGTCGAATAAACATTGGTTGAATTTTTCTTCATTGAGATTCAGTTCGTTTACGAGTTCAAAAAAGTGATTTCTGGGAGATGTGGAGTATTCCCATTCTTCCTGAGATTCGTATATTTTCTCAGCATATTCCCAAAATCTACCCTGCTCGCCGGCACAACGCGCGGCCAGGGCCGCGACCGGGGCATTGGGATGGATGTTGGTGAGCGGAAAATCGTTCCAGATAAAGCGTACCCGATCTTGGTATTCGGTTCTGATTATAGCAAGCTCGGATTCCGCGATTTTACAGGCCGGGCACTGGAAATCGCTGTAGATGCGGACGGTGACTTTTGCGTCAGAAGGGCCGGTTTCGGGATTACGGTTGTCGTTAAATGTGATATTGGGATCAATATTTTGACCATCATCGTTTTCAGCGAAAATGGCCCAACCCAGGCCACCAACAATAATAACCAGCAAAAAGCTGACACCGATAAGGAAAATTTTTCTGATTTGGTCTTCAGAATTCATAAAGGTCTATTGTAGTGATACGCCAAGCCGGAGTCAAATCTTTCAGACTGTCTGAACCCCGTTTTCAAAGCGATTTACAAACAAAAATTAATCATGCTTACTACATGTATAAATTAATTATCTCCAAAGTAATCAAGTTTAATATGCGTGTGAATCATGTTAATCAAGGTTCAGACTGTAGATATTTAATGATTTGCAGGGAGGCTTTGGAGCCTTCGCCGACTGCGACCGCGATTTGTTTTTCGGTTACGTCCGTGCAGTCGCCCGCGGCCCATATCCTCTCTTCGGACGTGGCATTACTTTTGTCGATTTCTATTTCATTCCATTTGTTTTTATCCACGATATTGATGAAGTCCGTAATCGGTTCCAGACCGATCTCAATGAAGACACCTTGTGCAGATTCATGTATCTCTTTGTCATGCGCGTCTTTGTAGGTAATGCCGTTGACCATTTCTTCGCCCGTGATGGCGATTGTTTTAGCTTGGCCCACGAAGCGAATATTAGGGTCGGCTTGGACTTTATCGATTAGAACTTCCTCGCCTTCAAGTTCGGGGTTGATGGATAAGATGGTGATCTTGTCCGTGTATTTGGACAGGAAAAGCGCGGCCTCCATGGCGTTGTTGCCTCCGCCGACAACGTAGCATTGTTTGTCTTTGAATAAAGGCGCGTCACAGGTGGCGCAATAAGTTACGCCTTTGTTTTTAAATTCTTGCTCACCCGGAACGTCCAGTTCACGATGCTTTGTACCGGTTGCGACGAGGATTGTTTTAGCCTTGTATTCACCTTTTGCCGTGGTGACTTTAAAGCCATCTTTTACTTTTTGGACATCAGCGGCGAATTCCCCTTTCTTCATTTCAAAAATATCTTCATAATCATTGAGATGCTCCGTAAACTTTTTTACCATTTCCGGGCCGTCGAGGAGATGGAAACCCAGATAATTTTCGATTTGCGAGCTCCAAATGGTTTGCCCGCCCAGATTGCCCGCCAGCAGTAGAAAGTTGATTTTTTGGCGCGCGAGATAGACCGAGGCCGCCATACCGGCGGGGCCGCCGCCGATTATGATGCAATCATACATAACTTATTTATCGTACCATGTACCGGGTGCCGAGTACAACGTTTTGGAGTTTGATTTTTTATACTTCGTGAAAAATCCAGAATCTGTAATTTATAATCCAGCAATTAGTCGGATCGACAGCGATATAAAAAATAATCCCGGTAATCAGGATTAGAATCAAGGAAGTTTCGGTAAAAGACTCTCTTAGAGAGATCGAAGTGTTGAGAATTGACTACTTTTCATAAATTCATGCCATTTGCGGGCGATGAAAAAAATGACGCAGAGATCGAGCAGAAGCATGAAAAATCGTTGAAAGTTGTTGAGATATTCAGCTGTCAACAGCGCCAGAATGAAGTTGATGTCCAAAATTGCCTGCAAGTACAAAGGATAACGCAGAGCCATGAATGTGGGTTCCATTTTGGACACAAAACCGATTTGTTTCCATCCGCTCTGTCTGGCGGTGTATTGCACGACGCGCCACATAGTGTAGAAACAAAAAACGGTGAGGATTAGCGTAAAAATACCGGTACCAAAAGACAGCGGATGTATACGGTGAGCCACCCAACTCCAACTTGCCAATAAGCAGATTACATAAAGCGCGATCGCCGCTCGCATGTCTTTACCGCTCATCTACCACTCCTTTCTAAAGAGCTGGAGTTAGGGTGGCAGATCTTGAGACTTTTGTCCAGTTCAAACCCTCCGAGCTTAATTGCATTAATCTCACATCATCTTAAATCAAGACGAGGTTTGCGAACTAGCGCGACTCAGGCGGAGCTTAGTTTTTACCATCAGCCAAATTCCGATTGCCGCGAGAGGAATGAGCAACCATTGTGTTGGCGTGAGATGAAAATACGTTGCGTCGATGGCGCGGTAGAAATCGAGGAAGAATCTGACGACTGAATAGATAATGATGTAAAGCGCGAGGAAAAAACCCGCGGGACGGTGCTTGCGACCTAGAACTAAAAAGGTTGCGGCCGTGATAGCGCCCAGGATGGAGAGGTAGAGTCCATGGTCGTGGCGGGCAACGCCATCCGGGTAGATGACGCAGAGTGGATTGGAGGCACAGGCGATTCCGGGGTGGTCGTGGATCAGGAAGCAGCCGATGCGACCGATGGCCAGGCCAAATGGCAAGCCGAAAATGGCGGCGTCGGCAAACTTGAGAAAAGGCTGTTTATGCTTGTAAATCCAGTAGATGACAGTGAGCGATGCACCGATAAAGCCGCCGATAACCGAAAAGCCGGGTTCGGCCGGGTTGATGGCATCTATCGGATTGGCGAGATAATGACCGAAATCGTAAAACAAGACATGGAAGATCCGCGCCCCGATAAATGCAGCAAGAAGTGCCCAAAAGGCCCCGTCCCAAATTAATTTGGAATCAATCCCCTGTTGCCTGGCGCGGCCGGCACTTACCAGCGTACCGACCAAAAGACCGAGCGCGACAAGCAAGCCCCAGACTTGGATATTGATTGGACCAAGTGGAATGGATGTGAATTGGAAGTAAGGAATCATAATTTAGAATCTGAGAATCTGGAATCTGAGAATCTATGCTGGGTTATTAAAGATTCTTGAGACCTGCCATAAAGCGATTTAGTAATTTATGAACGCTAACTGATTTCAAGAAAAGATGATTGCACTCTTCGGTTGAGATATAGCCTACATCCCTCGATACAAACAGCTGACTTTGTATTTCTGATATGGAGGCTCTTGCATAATCGTAAAACTGAGCTTTTTCTTTTACACTTTTCCGACTAAATCCCTCAGCGATATTACTAGTGACAGAAACTGCTGCGCGACGTAATTGGCTTATGAGTCCGTAGGTTTCATCTTTGGGAAATGTTTTTGTAATTTTATAAATCTCAACAACAAGTTCATGAGCTTGTTGCCAAGTATAAATGTCATAGAAATTCTTAATCTTCTCCTTATCATCATTATTCATAGAGCTTAGATACTCAGATTCCAGATTCTCAGATTCTTAATTAAAGAATTTTCAATTCTTTCAGCGCTTTTTCAAACTCCCCCAGCGCTTTCTTTGCCTGACCGGCGTTGAGTCTGAATGAGTGGTCGTGGACGAGGTTATTGCGGAGCTTGTGCGCCCACCAGACGTTTTTTAGTTTTGGATATTTATAACAAGCGAATTTCAAACGTTCACCAAGGGTATCGCCTTGCATTACGAGGGATTTTAGAGCCGCGTCTAGGAGGTTATCTGCTTCGATGATGGCGAGTTTTAAGCCCATGTCGCCATTTTGCTTGCTAGTTGCCATGATTTGTTGCCAGCGCTTAGCGACCTCTTCTCGTGTTAGGCCGTACAATTCCGGGCGCGAGAGCTTCTTTTTCAGCCAGATGATTGCGACGATGAGCAGAATCAATACAAGACATCCCAAAAGTATGGCTCCGATTAGGTTAAAAGTTGATAAACCGCCTGAGGCAGTTTCGCTATAAAAGACGGTTTCTTCAAACATAGATTATTGTTGATCTTGAAAAACTTTTGCGGTTGATAATAATTTTGCCTCTTCGAACCAGGGTGAAAGAAGATGCAAGCCTACAGGCATCTGGCCATCTGATGGACATGGGATAGAGAGCGCTGGCAGGCCGGTGACGTTGGCTGAGACAGTGAAGATGTCTTCGAGATACATTGAGAGAGGATCCGATAGTTTTTCACCAAGTTTGAAAGCTGTCGTAGGTGCAGTTGGCGTTACGATGAGATCAACAGATTCAAAAGCTTTTTTGTAGCCCTCGCGGATTAGGGTCTGCACTTTTTTAGCATGCACATAGTAGGCATCTATATAACCGGATGAGAGTGCAAATGTTCCGATAAGGATACGACGTTGGACTTCGGAGCCGAGGTTTTCGGCGCGTGATTCGGCATAGGTTTCGAATAACGGCAAATTTTGTTTGCGCGCGCCGTAGCGAATGGCGTCAAAACGCGCCAAGTTGGCCGAGACTTCGGATGGCATGAGCAGATAGTAAACTGCAAGCGCTTCATCGATGTACGGCAGATCTATTTCCACAAGTTCGGCGCCGAGCGATTTTAGCCGGTCCAGAGCGTTTTGCGCGCGCTCGCGGACATGATCTTCTATGCCGTCGGATTCCCAGGCTTGGCGCGGCCAACCGATTTTTACGCCTTGAAGCGACTCTTGCCAGTTTGGAGTGAAGGCTTCGATATTTGCCGTGGTTTGGTCGGCTTTATCTTGGCCTTGGATTACGGAAAGTACGAGAGCGGCGTCTTCCGCGGATTTTGTGAGCGGGCCGATTTGATCAAAAGAGGATGCCATGGCAAT